>JAGLSB010000051.1 GCA_023135955.1 Bacteroidales bacterium
TTTATCCCTGGTTTTCTTATCAACAACTTCCTTATCAAAGTAAATTCCTGAAAAACTCCTGCTATAATCGGATAACTTTCCCCAATCGATATTTTCCTTTTCAATTAATATGCCTTCATCATTATAAAATGACCACTCTCCGTCTCTTTTTAAGATTTTAAATGGTCTGCCCCATTTGGCATTTGGTGAAACGTATAATTCAATTATTTCACTAAAACTAATATCTATTACTGTAGGATTTTTCCAATGGGCTTCATTATCGGAAAATATATCCTTCAAATTAATTTCAGGAATTCCTTTTAAACCAAAACGATAGACTTCCGAATCTCCAATTCTTCCTATGTAGCCAGCATTATCAAAAAAACTAAATAAAAAAGAATAATTTTTACCAAGAGTTTCAATATTAAGATGAATACTGCTCGAATCAATCTCTTCAAAATTCTTTAACACTGCCAACTTCTCCAAACGTGTAAATGAGAGCAATAGATTATCAATTGCAACCTGATTAACAGGTGTTCCATCCTTAAGAACCCATTTGCTTCCAATTCTTTTCATGATTATATCACGGTCGCCCGAAATATGGATGGTTTGGATACTTAGTGTGTCACTAATGACAAAATATTTTTCAAATTTATCACCAATTGGGGAATCGCAGGCCTTGCCAAGTCCCGCTAGTAAAATAATGAAAATAATAAGCTTATAAGTTCTCATATTTTCAAATACTTTTTACTGTATTTAAGTTTTCTTCTTAGATTATATAACCAACCAATAAGAACAATGATCAAGACAGGTAGAAGAGTGTTTATGAGTATCCATTTTAACTTTTCCTGCTTTTTCCGAAGCTTCAATACATCAAGTAATCTAAGTTTATATTCCCTTGACCTTAAACTGATTAAAGCCATGTCATCGCACATATAATTCACTACATTCATTATAAACTCCTTATTACCAAACGTTTGCCGTGTATCTCGGTCATAACCCAGAGGCTGGGGAATGAACTGATTATTCTGAACATGAACGTCATTCCTTATTATATCTGCATCTCCACTAACGAAAACAGAAGTATGTTTGGAGCTATTCAGAACGGGAATAGAAAATTCAGCTACCCCAGAAGGAATGCTGTAATTCCTGTAAAAAGATGGAAATTCTCCTTCCGAAAGAATTGCCAGAGCTAAGGAAGAGTTTACAAATACTGACCTGTCAGGAGGCCTTGTCACCTCATCCATACTTATATAAACCGGATTATTAATTAATGCGCTGGTATCGGAACTAGACAATAACACGGTTCTTTTCAATCCTGAAATTTGACCCGCCGTAGTGTCAATTGCACTTACATAATCGGTTTTGATATAGTTTAAACCTTTTGTAATGATATTCTCTGAGGATGCTGTAACGAGGGGCGAATACCACCATGGCAATACCGTTGTTCTTGGCTCCTGATTATTTACAGAAGTTTGTATTCTTTTATAATTACATTGGAAATCTTTCACCAGATTATAACTAACTCTCACTCCATATTTGAATAAAAGATCGTAAATATTTAAATCCCTGAATTTGGTATAAGTTTGCCCACTTATTAGACTATCTTCATTAGCCTCAACAGGATCCAGAAAGAACAATAATTTTCCCCCATTCATAAGATACTGATCCAGTACAAATTTATCTGCTTCGCTAAATCTTGTAGTAGGTCTCGCAATAATTAATGCTTTATAATCCAAAACATTTTCCAGATTACCACCAATAACGCCACGATCGACCTGGAAAAATAAGCTTAGCTCAGAGCTAATATCATAGGTTTCCCAAAAATCGAATTCTCCATGTCCTTCAATGAAGGCCACTTTTTCAATCTTGGTATTGGTGATGCTTTTTATTGCCCTGATAAACTCATATTCAAGAGACTGAACTGAATTAGCAATATTTTCACGATACGGGAGTGCCGGATTATTTTTTAGCAGGTTAACAGGAAAATCAACGTTTCTAAAGGAAAAAATTGCGCCAGGAAAAATAATCTTTGTTGTCAACCCACCTTCACTGTCGCGGTGCTGAATATCTGTAACTTTCAAGCCTTTATCTGCCAGGTCTCCCATCATCTTATTCCTCAGCTCAATATCTTTTTCATCATAAAGGTTAATAAATTCAAATTCCAGGTTTTTCCCTGCGTAAGCTCTGAATTCGATAAGACTTTCTTTGATATTTTCCCTAAAATGCACAAGATCGTTGGGGAGTTCACCATCGAGATATACTCTTACATATACTACATCATCCAGACCCCTTAATATCTCACGGGAAGAATTTGAAATAGAAAAACGCTTTTCAGTTGTAAGATCGACCCGGAAAAAACTAAATGAAGTAAATTGACTTAATAAAATAATTGCCAAGACTACTATTATCAATTCATTAAAATACTTTCGCTTTGTCTTTATATTTCTTGTCCTTATTACCATTTTCTCTTAATTAAAACAAAGCGGGTTGCATAAACCATAATAAAACCAAGGGCAATGAAATAAATTAAATCCCTGCTATCAATAACACCTCTTGACATTGATTGATAATGAAACTGAATACCCATTTTTTCAATATTGAGTGCTATTTGGCCATTTGAAAATACCGTTGAGATTAGATCAAATCCAATAAATACAAGAAAAGACAATACAACGGCTATGATGAATGCAACAATCCGATTATCTGTTAGTGATGAAGAGAAAACACCAATTGCAGCGTATATACCTCCCAACAATAAAAGTCCAATATATGAACCCCAGGTTCCACCAACATCTATATTTCCAACAGGATTTCCAAGCATGTAAACAGATAGAAAATAAATCAGAGTTGGAGCAAGTGCAATAATAATTAATACCCAGGCGGCCAGGAATTTTGAAAGAACTATCTGCCATTCAGACAAAGGTCGTGTAAGCAACAATTCCATCGTTCCTGTTCTCTGCTCTTCTGCAAACATTTTCATAGTTACAGCGGGCACCAGAAACAGAAATACCCATGGGGCAAGAGAAAACAGAGAATCGAGAGAAGCATATCCATTCTCAAGTACATTATTTTCCCCTTTGAATATCCACATAAAAGAACTATTCAGTAATATGAACACAATGACTACCAGAAACCCGGTTATAGAACTAAAGAAACCTCTTACTTCCTTTATAAATTGTGTGTACATTTTTTTACTATAAGTTAAATTATTGTGTGTTATGAGATTAAAATATTAAAATATTTTTAGTCAATATTTCGGTCACTGCAATTGATTATTACTCAATAGTATTTTATCAATTGCTTTCCCAGAAGGCAATAAAAGTAGTAATAATATTGGACCTTGGATTTAGTATTGTGAAGAAATTAGCTTAAAATAATGGATAAAATCTAGATGGGCTTCTTCAACCTTGCTACTGGCATAGCATAGTTGCGGAGTTTTGTTTTTCTGTTTTTATAGAGGAAAAAAGAGATATTTATATCTGTGTATTTACACTTTTAGCTAATTTAACTTAACAACTGGACATAGTCCTCCCGGTTCACCAGCTGATGAAAATTTCATTGATGGCCGAAGCTTTTGATCCGGTATACAGCAAGTAAGTATTTAATATTCACCGGATGACTCTGTGTCATCCGGTGAATGAATAGCCTATTGTTTGTTTATAATTATCTTTTGGATATGCAATTTACTATCAATCTCCAGTGATAAGAAATAAACACCTGATGGCAGTGCATCCAGATTAATGATGTTACTTCCTCCTGTTTTCCGAACTAATTTCAA
>JAGLSB010000510.1 GCA_023135955.1 Bacteroidales bacterium
ACAGCAGCTACTTCACCAGCCGATCCGAGCATTTTACCGAGAAACATATCCATATAGTTTGGTAATTCTGTCATTATCTCCGGAACAGGAATTTCATTCATAGTTTTTTCACTTAATAAACTTAATGGAGTAGCTCCCGATTCAGCATCAAGATATTTCATCCATTGTCCCGGTTTTGGGTAATTAGTCATTGCCACAGGAAAAGAAATAAAGAGAAATACACGACCCAATAATGCTGGGTTAAAAGGATTGTTTCCTAATCCTCCAAAGGTCATTTTACCCACGCCAATGGCAAAAAGTGATCCAGTGATTACCATCCATATTGGTATGTTTGATGGCAGGCAGAAAGCCAGCAACAAACCAGTGAGAGCTGCAGATCCATCAAGGTGGGTCGATGGATTTTTCAGTAAGTATTTTTGAATAAGATATTCAAATAATACACTTGAAATAACAGCAGTAGCAGTTATAACCAACATTCCTATTCCAAAATAAAAGACGGAAAGGGCAAAGGCTGGAATAAGTGCAATGATCACGCCATACATTAATTTAGGTACAGACTCTTTTGTCTGAATATGGGGTGATGATGAAACAGTTAAAATACTCATATCTGTATACGAATCAATTAATTTTTAATTAGTTTTTTCGAGCTCTCATTAGGGCTCCTACCTTGGATTTTCCAAGTCTGATATAATCGAGAAGAGGCCTTCCTGATGGACAAGTATAACTACAGGAACCACATTCAATGCAATCCATTACTTTTTCGCCTTCCATCTTTTCCCACATTTCTCTTTCAGCAAGAGCCTGTAATAAATAAGGTTCTAGCCCCATCGGACAAACACTTACACATTTTGTACATCGGATGCAGCTTTTAACTTCTTTCCTTTTACCTTCATCTTTATTCATTATGAGGATTCCGGAACTACCTTTTATTATAGGAGAATCGAGATTGTTCAGGGCTTTTCCCATCATTGGACCTCCATTAATAACTTTGGCAGAATCATCTGGTAGTCCACCTGCTCCTTCAATTAAACTGGAAACAGGTGCTCCAACTCTGGCAATGAAGTTTGAAGGTTCTTTTACAGATTTTCCTGTAACTGATACTACACGTTCAATAAGGGGTTTATTTTTTTGCACAGCCTCGTAAGCAGCAAAAACACTTCCAACATTGAATGCCACTACACCTATATCAATTGGTAGTCCACCTGAAGGAACTTGCCGTCCAAGTAAAGCAGCTATCAATTGTTTTTCACCTCCTTGCGGATACATTACTTTTAAAGCTTGCACTTCA
>JAGLSB010000511.1 GCA_023135955.1 Bacteroidales bacterium
AACATATTCATTACTGCCAATGCCCATGTGCTGCCATTAGCTTCTTGTCCATATAATGAAAAGTTATCCGAATCTACTTCTTCGCCAGCTTTAATCAATAAAGATGCAGAACCGCAAGTTGGGTCGCAAATTCGTGAACCTGGTTTTGATTTGGTCAGTTTAGCGATTAAGGCTGAAACTTCTTTAGGTGTAAAAAACTCACCAGCTTTCTTTCCTGCATCACTGGCAAAACGCTCTATCAAGAACATATAAGCACCACCAATTATATCATTTCCATCCAAATGCGAAGGGCGCAAGTCCAGTTTGTCCTGATTAAAGTCGAGTAGCAGGTTTTTTAGTCGAGTGTTTTTATCTGTCATCAGTAACCAGCAATCCCCAATCCCCAACCTACAACAAAACCAATCTCTTCTTTTCAATTTGAATATTTTTCCCATCTTTACAAAAATTCAACCTCTATGATTCTTGTAACAGGCGGAACAGGTTTATTAGGCTCTCACTTATTATATTCTCTGATTAATTCGGGGAAAGAAGTAAGGGCTATTAAGCGAGCTTCTTCCAGTCTTTCTGAGGTTAAAAAAGTTTTTACTTTCTACTCTGAAAATGCTGAGAAATTGTTTGCAAAGATTAAATGGTTCGATGCCGATATTTTAATCCCCGAAAGCCTGGATGAAGCTTTCGAAAAAGTTAGCCATGTTTATCATTCTGCTGCAATGATTTCTTTTGATCCTGGAGATAAGGAAGCCCTGATTCGCAATAATCTTATAGGAACAGCCAATATTGTAGATGCATGTATTACATTCAATATTAAAAAACTTGTGCATGTAAGTTCCACGGCGGCTCTTGGAAAACAGCTTAATGGAGAAGAGGTAACCGAAGATATGATTTGGGCACCAGATAGTATGAATAGTGGCTATTCGATCTCTAAATTTCGATCAGAAATGGAGGTGTGGAGAGGTCTGGAAGAGGGGTTAAATATGGTAATTGTAAATCCCTCAATAATTCTCGGTCCGGGGTTTTGGCAAAAGGGCTCTTCTGCTATGTTCAAAAAAATTAAAGATGGACTACGCTTTTACGCTACCGGGAGTACTGGATTTGTTGGTGTAAACGATGTAGTAAAGGCTATGATTTCATTGATGGAAAGTGATATAAAAGGTGAACGATTTATTATCAATTCTGAAAATATTCCTTATCAGAAAGCATTTAAAATGATTGCTGAGGAGCTTGGGGTTCGGGTTCCGAATTTTGAAGCTACACCACTTCTTGGAGCCATAGCCTGGCGTTTAGACAGCTTTAAATCCTGGTTTGGATTTCCTCGCACTATTACTAAAGAAGCTGTTGCTGCAGGTAGAAATTTAACGGCTTTTTCAAACAAAAAAATTCAAGACAAAACGGGAATAGAATTTGAGCCTATTCGAGAGGTCATAAGTCAAACTGCAAAACATCTTAAGTAGAACGAAACTTCCATTCCGTCCCATCAATCCCATCCTTTATTTCTATACCCGCTTGTATTAGCTTGTTTCTGATAAGGTCAGAAGTATGAAAGTCTTTATTGTTTTTCGCTTCCTGCCTGATCTCAAGAATGCTTTCAATTAATTCTGCTGTAAGATTGTTTGAAGTAGATTTTTCTTTCTTAAGGCCTAAAATTTCACCGATAAAAAACGGGAAAAACTTTTTAAATAAGTTCATATCCGCTTCACTTAGGCTTTCTTTCCCCTCTTTAATCAGATTGATATACCGTACTGCTTCAAATAGTTTTGCAATAGCGATCGGGCTATTTAAATCATCTGAAATAGCTTCATAAACAGACTTAATAATCTCTTCGATATTGAAGGAAGAAATTGATCCAGAACTAAGCCCCTGAAGATTTTCAGCTGCTTCGAACAAGCGTTCCATTCCTTTTTCCGCGGCTTGCAAAGCATGATTAGAGAAATCGAGTGTGCTTCTGTAATGAGCTTGTAACATAAAAAACCTAATCGCCATAGGGGAATATGACTGCTCAAGCAGTTTATGCGTTCCGGTGAAGAGCTCGTCGAGTGTTATAAAATTACCAAGAGAGCGCCCCATTTTCTTGCCATTAATGGTAATCATATTATTATGCATCCAATATTGTAC
>JAGLSB010000512.1 GCA_023135955.1 Bacteroidales bacterium
AAAAAAATGTTCGATGAATATAATGTTGACGGAATAATGATAGGAAGGGCTGCTGTTGGCCGACCTTGGCTATTCAGGAATGTGAAACATTATCTTCGTACCGGAGAATTACTAGGTGAACCTACACTTGATGAAAAACTTGATTTAGCAAAACTGCATTTTCAAAAATCACTTGAATTTAAAAAAGAGCCTGTAGGAATTTATGAAATGAGAAGGCATTTTTCGAACTACTTTAAAGGTTTGCCTAATTTTAAAGAATTAAGACTAAAACTCTTAACAGCAATGGAAGTAAATCAAATTTTCGACCTTCTTGAAGTAATAAGAGAAAGGTACAAGGGTTTTGAATTTGGAGAAGAGGATAATTAAAATAATCCGTGAAACTGAGCATTAATGTCGTCAATTACCTTGCTAAGATCTTCTTTACTCTCGGGGAAATTATAATTGTCTGCATTCACAATCAGTAATTTACCAAGATTGTAAGTTTCTATCCATGCTTCATATCTTTCATTCAATCTATTTAAATAATCGAGCCTTATATTATTTTCATATTTTCTTCCCCTATTATTAATCTGATTAACCAGGGTGGGTATGGAAGCTCTCAAATAAATCAGTAAGTCGGGGGGGTCAATAAGTGAGGACATAAGATTAAATAAGGCAAAATAATTCTCAAAATCGCGGGTGCTCATTAGTCCCATAGAATGCAAGTTAGGTGCAAAAATATAAGCATCTTCATAAATGGTACGATCTTGTATTACTGTTTTATTTGACTGACGAATTTGGACTATCTGGCTAAAGCGACTATTCAGAAAATAAATTTGAAGGTTGAATGACCATCTTTGCATATCCTCGTAAAAATCGTTCAGATAGGGATTATCATCAACATCCTCAAATTGAGCTTCCCAGCCATAATGCTTAGCCAACAAACTCGTAAGAGTTGTTTTTCCTGAGCCAATATTCCCAGCAATTGCGATGTGCATATTTTTTAATTTCTTAATTTCAGCCATAGCATCCTTATTAATTAGACTTTAAATATACGATTTGCATCAATAATATCGTAATTTTATGATACTTATTCAGCGCAGAAATCATTTTCTCTATGAATTTTACATTAACCAATAAATGGTTATTGAAAAATATTTATGGACAGATTAATTTGCCCCTTCAGGACGAATGTTCGGGGCATGATTTAAATACCCAAGGCGTAGCCATGGGCTAAATTTAGTTGGGCTTTCAGCCCGGAATCAAATTATGGTAACTGTAATATTTTCCGCCGCCGATTTTCCAAACTAATGAATATCAGCCCGTATTTGATAGTGTTCAGGAATTGATGATAGATAACATTTCTTCCACATATTTGCGATCGTTGGATAGCCTGGGCATCTTATTCTGGCCACCTAATTTTCCTTTGCTATGAAACCATTTATAAAACGAACCCTCAGGAACCAAATGCACCTTTGGAGGAAGTAAGTTCATGTCCTTATATCGTTTTGCTTCATAATCAGAATTAACATCCTGCAAAGCTTTATCAAGACTCTGCTTAAATAAGTCAAAATCATCTGGTTTGCGACTAAACTCAATAAGCCATTCATGGGAACCTTTTGCACGATTGTCCATAAAAACAGGAGCTGCTGTATATTCTTTAACAATTGCACCGGTTCTTTCACATGCAACCATTAGTGCTTTTTCAGCATTATCAATAATAACTTCCTCGCCAAATGCATTTATAAAATGCTTTGTTCGTCCTGAAATTCTAAATTTATGAGGAAAAAGGGAAGTAAAATAAATTGTATCTCCTATCATATACCTCCACAACCCGGAATTCGTAGAAATGAGAATAACATAATTTTTATTTAATTCGACATCGGCAATGGTAATAGACTTTGGATTTTCATCCTCAAAATTTTCGAGTGGAATAAATTCATAAAAAACACCATAATCCAACATTAGAAGCATGTCATTCGACTCCGGATCATTTTGTATTCCAAAAAAGCCTTCAGAAGCATTATAAGTTTCCATATATTTCATTTGTTCTGAAGGTATAAACTCCCTAAATTGGTCCTTATAAGGAGGGAAACTCACTCCTCCATGAATAAATAGCTCAAGATTCGGCCAAACTTCAAGTATGTTATTTTTCCCTGTATATTCAAGTATATATTTCATGAAAACCAAAACCCAGGAGGGAACTCCTGAAATATTTGTAACATTCTCCCCTATTGTATGTTGAGTAAGTTTTTCAAGCTTTTCTTCCCATTCAGGAATTAATGCAATTTTAGCTGAAGGAGTTCTAATGAAGGTTGCCCAGAAAGGCATATTTTCAATTAAAATTGCAGATAAATCGCCATAATAAGACTGATTGCTAAAATTGTTAATCTTATGACTCCCTCCAAGAATTAGCATCTTTCCCTTTAGTACATTTGTTTCTGGAAAATTGTTGGAATAAATAGCAAGAGCATCTTTCCCGCCTCTGAAATGGCAGTCTTCCAGAGATTCATTACTCACAGGAACGAATTTACTTTTATCGTTAGTTGTTCCCGATGACTTAGCAAACCATTTGATTTCAGTAGGCCAGGTTAAGTTTTGCTCACCTTTCCTTAGTCTGTTCACATATGGTTTTACGTCCTCATAAGTTTGAATTGGAACGCTCTTCTGAAATTCCGCGATAGACATATCCTCATGATAACCATACTTCAGGCCCCATTCCGTTTCACTAGCAAATGAAATCAATTTGGAAAAGGTCTCCTTTTGAACGTTAAACGGATACTTCATAAAGAGATCTATATTATAGATCCGCTTAATATTAAGCCAATTAACTATAGAGTTAATGACAGGCATAAAATTACAGAATTAACATGGCATCGCCATAGGTGCCAAATCGGTATTTTTCCTTAATTGCAAGTTTATATGCTTTCATCAGAAAATCATAACCTGCGAAAGCAGATACCATCATCAAGAGTGTTGAAACGGGCAGATGAAAATTAGAAACCATACTTGTGGGAACTGAAAACTCATGAGGTGGGAAAAGAAATTTATTTGTCCATCCCACAAATGGTTTTAAATGGCCTAAGGTTGAGACCGAGCTTTCAAGTGTTCTCATAGTTGTAGTCCCAACCGCACAAACCTGATGTTTATTATCCCTTGCAGAATTTACAATTTTGCAGGCCTCCTCAAGAATTTCAATCCTTTCAGAATCCATTTTATGCTTGGTCAGATCTTCAACTTCTACCTGACGGAAATTACCTAACCCAACATGTAGTGTGATATAAGAAAAATCTATCCCTTTTATCTCAAGTCGCTTTAATAACTCACGACTAAAATGCATACCAGCAGTTGGAGCTGCAACTGCACCCTCATGCTTTGCAAAAATAGTCTGATACCTCTCTTTATCTTCAGGTTCGACCTCTCTTTGAATAAATTTTGGAAGTGGTGTCTCTCCAAGACTGTAAAGAGTCTTTTTAAATTCTTCATATTCTCCATCAAAAAGAAAACGAAGTGTTCTTCCTCGTGAGGTAGTGTTATCTATAACTTCTGCAACAAGAATGTCATCTTCACCGAAATATAATTTATTTCCAATTCGGATTTTACGGGCAGGGTCAACCAAGACATCCCATAAGCGTTGTTCTCTATTCAGTTCTCTGAGTAAAAAAACTTCAATTTCAGCGCCAGTTTTTTCTTTATTACCATGTAATCTCGCAGGGAAAACTTTAGTATTATTAAATACCATTACGTCTTTATCATCGAAATAATTGATAATATCTTTAAAAACTTTATGCTCGATAGTCTCAGTTTTTCTATCAAGAACCATTAATCTGGACTCGTCTCTGCTTGCCTTTGGATGCTTGGCAATCAGCTCAGTTGGTAAATTATACTTGTATTGGGATAACTTCATGGGAATAAGATATAAAATAAATATTAATTAAGGGGCTTTATACGTAGTAATTTTAATAAAGTTACAAATTTTATGTGTATTTTTCTGTTTTGCTACTATATAACATGATACTGTTATTTTCAATTTAAAATTGCGGCTTTTTTGCCCGCACACTGGACTGGTTGCTGGCGCCGCCCTGAGCCTGCGGTCCCTGAGCTAGCCGAAGGGTCGAAGGGTGCTAGTTGCTGGATATCAAATAATTGAGGCTTCATAATCTTTTATTTTCAATGAGTCTTCTACTTTATACTCGCCGATTCGTATTCGTCTAAGAGCTGTTAGATGTCCACCTGACTGTAGTCTTTCGCCTATATCTCTAGCCAGAGCACGAATATAGGTTCCTTTACTACAAACAATTCTCAGCTTCAAATCAGGAGGATTAAAATCAATAAGTTCGAGTTCTGATATAGTAATCCTGCTTACCTTCATTTCTACATCAATTCCTTTTCTGGCATATTCATAAGCTCTTTTGCCATTTATATTTTTTGCAGAAAAAACAGGAGGAATTTGATTTTGATTTCCTATAAATCCATCCAGAATCTTTAAAACATCATCTCTCTTGATATGTTCATATTCAAACTTCTGATCAATTTCCGTTTCCAGATCAAAAGAAGGTGTTGTGGCACCTAATTTTATTGTAGCAAGATACTCTTTTTCCTCTGCCTGATATTTCTCAATGGTTTTCGTTTTCTTCCCGGTACAAACAATAACTAATCCGGTTGCAAGTGGATCGAGAGTGCCGGCATGACCAACCTTCAATTTCTTTATTCTATATTTATTTAAAAGAAGCCATTTTATTTTTTTAACAACATTGAATGAGGTCCAGTCGATATCTTTATCAATCAATATCACTTGTCCTTCCTCAGGAGGAGTCATGCTGTTATTTTCCATATTCAGATTCACTATAAAAAGAAAAGAGCTATACTTCCAATTACAATACAATAGGCTGCAAAATAAATTAGCTTACCTTCTTTAACTATTTTAATCATCCATTTACAAGCCAATAATCCAGAAACAAAAGCGGCAATAAATCCAGTAGCTAATACCCATAAACTCTCCGACAACTCACTCAAGTTACCTACATCCCTTAAGGCCAGCATATTGGCCCCTAGAATTGGAATTAAAACCATCAGAAACGAAAAGCGAGCTACATCTTCTCTTTTATTTCCAAGAAGCACTCCTGCTGAAATGGTTGCTCCTGATCGGGAAATACCAGGTAAAACAGCCATTGCCTGCGCAATTCCCATTATGAAAGCATCGGGTAAGGGTATTCGTTTCTTCCCTTCTTTTTTTATAAAATAAGTTAATGATAAAAGACCTGCAGTAACAAAAAGCATGATACCTACAAAACGTATATCACCGCCAAAGAAACCTTCAATTTTTTCTTCAAAGAACAATCCTACAACCAAAACAGGTAACATTGAAATAAATATATTGAAAAGATACTTTTTTGAGTCATTCATTTTTAAGTTAAATCCCTCAAAAGTCAATATTTTAATTTCACTAAAAAATACCACTATCGTGCTTAACATTGTAGCTCCGTGTACAACCACCGTAAACAATAAATTGTTTTCAAAGGAGGTTCCCAAAACCGCTTGTCCAATTTCCAGGTGTCCGCTACTACTAACAGGTAAAAACTCTGTAAGTCCCTGAATTACTCCAAGTAAGATCGCTTCAAAAATATTCATTGAGACTATTCTGCTGAATTTTCTTTAGGCTTTTTCATTATTGCCCAAATTTCAAAAATGAATCCGAACAAAACGACCATAGGAGCCAAAGTTATTCTTCTAAAACTAAACAATTCGTCTTGATTAAAAACATTGGGATCATCCGATCCTCCACCAGCCATTAGAATGAAACCGAGAATAATGATCAAAAATCCAACACCTAATAGAATATAATTTTCTCCACTTAAAGGAAGCCCTGTTGACTTCAATTCTGATTTATTTTTCATCTGTTATAATTAATTTATTCACAAATTGTTAATCTGTAATTGTGTTCATGAGCTCATTTTATTCGGTTCTATTTGACAAATAGAACCCCGAAGGGCTCTTTTTACCTAAAATATAATTCGTCTTTCGATAAATTAAGATACTTGTTCACTGCAAAAAACGATGATATATAACTAATTATTATTCCTGTTAATAAAACACCCAGAAATAAAATACCTAATAATTTTAGATCCATAATTTGAAGCACATCATCTATTTGATCCTGTGCGAGGTATATGCTTCCAATAATAAAAACCACTCCTATTAATGAGCCTAAAAAACCCTGGAGCACTCCTGAAAATAAAAATGGTCTCCTTATGAATCCTCTTGTTGCTCCTACTAATTGCATGGAGTGAATTAAAAAACGTTTTGAATATACACTTAAACGAATAGTATTATTAATCAATGATACTGAAATTAGCAATAGTAGGATTGAAAAGGCTCCCAGTATTAAACTAATTTTTCGAACATTATCATTTATCTCATGGACAAGCGTTTTTCTATAATAAATATCGCTGATTCCTTCATACTCTGATAATTCATTCTCAATATTAAAAATGCTATCCGGATTTGCATATTCAGCCTTTAATTTTATTATTACAGTTGCTGGCAAAGGATTATATCCTAATTCTTTCAGAAAGTCTTCGCCCAGGGCTTGTTGAGTTTCAACTGCTGCTGCTTCTTTTGAAATATATTCGCTGCTTCTGACATAAGTTTTTGCATCGATTAATTTCTTTAGTTGCTGCATATCAGCGTCCTTCAAATCATTATTCAACTCCACATTAAATCCAATATTCTCCTTGACATAAATCCCAATTTGCCTTGCATTTAATACCAAAAACCCCACAAGTCCTAATAAAAACAGAACCATCGCGATGCTTATCACTGAGGTAAGAAAAGAATTCCTAAGTCTTCTTTGAGCCGATTGATTTTCTTTCTTCGTCATCAGGTTAAAATCAAGGCGCAAAGTTACTAAAAATTAACGGAAAGTGGTGTGATAATTTGGTGATATGTTGGTACCCCCCTCCAACCTCCCCCTTAAAAGGTGGAGGCAAGAACTTAAAAGGAAATTAATCAATAAACAATATACTGTTTCCTCTCCTTTAGGGGAGGGTTTACAGAAGTAATTAAAAAGAATAATTCTAAAGCAATGATAAAACCCTAACCAAAATGCAATAACTCTTTTACATGCAGCAGTGATTCCGATCGCTGGTTAGTAAAGAAATAATGCTCTACTTAACAATCTCTGACCAACCAAACTTATCTTCAGCATCACCGTATTGAATAGCCAGAAGTTTTTCGTACAATTCTATGGATACTTTACCTGGATTACCATCTTTTGAAATGGTGTATATTTTATTGTTGCCAGGATCTGCCACTTTCCCAATTGGACTTATTATCGCCGCAGTTCCACATGCTCCTGCTTCTTCAAATTCTTCAAGCTCTTCAATTGGGATTTTCCTCTTCTCAACCTTCAAACCCATATCTTCTGCTAATTTTTGCAAGCATTTATTAGTTATTGAGGGAAGTATTGACGGTGAATCGGGTGTTATATAAGTATTGTTCTTTATTCCGAAAAAATTCGCTGGTCCTGCTTCGTCAATATACTTTTTTTCTTTTGCGTCGAGATATAAAGCAGTTGCATAACCTTTTCTTTGTGCAACTTCAACAGAAAGCAAACTGGCTGCATAATTTCCTCCTACTTTAATATTCCCTGTCCCAAGAGGTGCCGCACGATCAAAATCGCGACAAACCATTAGATCAACAGGCTTAAATCCCTCTTTAAAATATGGTCCAACAGGCATTACAAAAACCATAAAAACATATTCATTGGCAGGCTTTACCCCTATCTCCGGACCTGTCCCCAACAAAATTGGACGGATATATAATGACGCACCGGTTCCATGAGGGGGAACATATTTTTTATTTAGTTTAACAGCTTTTAATACTGATTCGTGAAAAAGTTCATCGGGTACTTCAGCAAGCTTTATTCCTCTGGCGGAAGATCTCATTCTTTCGGCGTTTTCTTGCCACCGGAAAATTCTTATTTGGCCATCTTTACCCATATATGCTTTCATACCTTCAAAAGACTCCTGTCCATAATGAAGACAAGTAGCTGAAATATGAATGTCGATTTTTTGGGAAGAATGTATCTCCAACTCGCCCCATTTCCCATCTCTATAATAACACCTTACATTATAATCGGTCGGTTTAAAACCAAATCCTAAATTTTTCCAATCGAGTTCCATAAAATTTATTTTAATAAGAAAAGCCAAAATTAACCAAATAGCATTTTCTCTACAAAGATAAATAGATGTTATAAAATGGTTCTTATTGATTATCCTTTTTCAGTCTTTCTATTTGCTCTTCAAAGGAGATTTCGCGCAATCTACGTGCACCGGCAGTATAGTACTCAAAATTCTCCATTAGTTCAATTTGCTCCAACTTCCATTGACTTATTTCCTTTGGTGACAACATTTCATTTTCTTCAAGGAATAGCAATTTATAATTTTTTATATAATCAACTCGGCCAAGATATTCCATTTTAGCATCAATCATTATTTGCTCCATTAGATTTCCAGGTTCAAAGGGTGGTTTTGTTGAAAGAATCAAATTTGTAATGATGTTTTTCTGACGATCGTTATATTGAAATCCACTAAGTATTTCATTTGCAATGTTAACAGATTCAACTTCAGAATTCCTATAATTATTAATAAACCCCAGATAAAGTAACAGACTTGCTGTTCTTACTTTAAGAGTTTTTTCTATATCCAAATTTTCACTTTTTGAAATGAGATATGAATGATTGTATACCTGTCGTGCTAATTCCGCATTATGAAAATACATCTGTTTTGGCAATTCTTCCTGTAGTTTATTAAAAACATAATCCTCAAGATCATTCAGTCTCTTCACTTGAAGTTTTAAAAAGAACTTTTTATTAGGAAGCCCTACTAAATTAATAGATAACTCCGGTCTCAGACCATTGACAAAATACATATCCAGATTTCCTTTGTATTTAACCGGCAATTTGCCCCTATATTCACAAATAAAAAAATCTTTAATAAGATCATAAGTAACCCCGGACACGTTTACTTTCCCTGGCTCACCTGATGATTCCATCCGGCTGGCAATATTAACAGAATCACCCCAAATATCATAGGATCTTTTTTTGTGACCTATTACTCCTGCTATAACAGGCCCTGAATGAATTCCAATTCTTAAATCCCATATTTCAACTCTGGTTTTTTTTAAATGCTTCATATATTGTTGCATTTCCAGGGCAGCCAGAACAACTTCAATTGGATTAGTTATGTTCCTTTTAGGAATTCCTCCTGCTGCCATATAGGCATCTCCAATTGTTTTTATTTTTTCAATATTATACTTATCGACTACAGAATCAAAGTGGAAGAAAAACTGATCCAACTCGTCAATCAATTTCTCAGGATTCATCTGTTCCGCAATTTTTGTGAAGCCCTGAATATCACTAAATAAGACCGTTACCATCTCGTATTTGTCCCATTTATTTTTTTTATGTTCTCCATTAGAAATAGATTCTAACTCATCTATTGGAGAATTGGCAATCGGTTCTGATTTGTGAAAAGCTTCTATTTTTAGTTTTTCATCATTTATATCAGAACCACCATGAGAGCGAATAACATACCATCGATAAAAAACAAATATTCCTATTAGTAAAAATATCAGGTAGAGAATTTTTGCGAAAACACTAAGATAAATAGGCGATAAGACTGTGATGTTTAATTTAAATGTTTCAGAAATATAATTATTAGCATTAGCTAGTTTTAACTTTAACAGATAATTTCCTGTCTTTAATTTTTGAAGCTTCAAGTTGTTCCCCTTATACCAAGCTGACCATTCCTTATCGCGACCCATAAGTTTATACTGATACTTAATATCTGAGGATAAAAAATCTGAAGACGAAAAATCCATTTCAAGAGAATTCTTTTTAAAAGAAATATTTTGTAAAGTCTCTCTTAAATGAACTTTCCCCAGTCCAAAATTATTTCCGTTGAAAATCTCTTTACCATTAATAATAATTCTTTCAGGAAGAACATAGAATTGTTTGCGATTGGTTGATTCCCCTCCTATATAATGATATATTTTGTCAGAATTAACAAAATAATAGTCACCTTCTCCAGCCCTTAAAATACTTTGGTTATTCCCGAAAGAAAAGTCCTTTGGAAAATATCGTATCTTCTCTCCACTTCCATCGGGGAAAATCAAGAATAAGAACCCCGGCCTTTTGTTATTTTCGATCCAATAAGATAAAATTAGTTCGGTATTTGAAGGAATTAATCGCTTTTTGGAAAATTTTATATCATTTCTATTACCGTCAAAATATTGTGTAGAATCGGAGCCTTGCAAATAAATATTTTTTTGGGTGGCAATAAGAAATTGATTGTTTGCATACAATATCTGAAAAATCTTTGTCTCTGTCTCGTCGGGTGAAAACACTATACTATCCGTCTTAAAATTTTCAAGGCTTATTCTATAAATTCTATTCTCAATATTGTAAAAAAGAAAATTGTCATAAAAGCTATAATCCTGGTCAAAGCTTTTTTCAATGCTTCCCTTAGTCTTAAAAGAACCGGAGGAGGTAGGCACAACAAAAACCAACTTATCTGATAGTTCAAGAAGAATTTTATTGCTAATTGTATCTGCTTTGTAATTTTTAATTCTCCCGTTCCAAACTTGTTTATTTTCCCCTTTTGTATGAAAAAACAAAGTCTCATTTTCAACGTACAAAAATCCGTCATTAAAGGAGGAAAGCGAATGTATTTTCCCGGCTTTCACAATAGACTTTTCCGGAAACTTATATAGTGCATGGCCATCAGAGACAAACAAATTTCCCTTTGATAAGCAACTTGAAAGAATATTCGCCTTTAAAATATCTAAATTTATCTTTTGAAATGGAAGAGAAAAGTCCAAAATTGAAAAACCAGATGAATTTGAAATCCATATTCTATCCATTGGAGAAATCTTCAACTTTGAGTTTTCATTTATTCCTGATAATTCAGCAATAGATAAAACTTTACCAGATGAATTAATTTGATAGAAACTATGCTCATTTGTCAGAATACCATAATTATCATTAGGCAAATGAAGAACATCAATAAGGGTTCCCGGACATTTTTGTCTCCACGTATTTTTAGTAGTGAAAGAAGGTGAAAGAACACTGAAGCAAGTGCCAGTTTCTGAGTACCCAATATATCCTTGTGGGTGATCCTCAAAAAATATATATCGATCTGTTTTATCACACCAAGGGCCCAACCCACTATTAAATGAAAAACTAGCGTACATACTCATATTTCGAATAACAGCCCTGCTTTTCGTTTTGAAAATATGAATGTCCTCTCCATTTGTGATTATTTTCTGAATATCATGGCCTTCCAAAGAATAAAGATTATTAGCCGTTTTTATTAGCATTCCTTTTTCAAAACATACTAATTGCTCTATAATCTCCTTATTGTCGATTGGTATTCTGGCATATTCTGATAAATAATATTTTTGAAAAGTGTCAACTTCAAGGGAAAAGATGACACTACCAGCCGCTATAAAGATTCTCCCATCAGGAGAATCAGATATAACTGGATCGTAAAAAAGGCTTAAAAAATCCCAATTTACACCATTATAAAGT
>JAGLSB010000513.1 GCA_023135955.1 Bacteroidales bacterium
ATTGAAATTTAGCCATTGCCTTAATTCAATCGGGAGATGATTACTGTATGATTCTTTCCCTAAAAGTAGCATTATATTGTTGATATACAAAAGTATAGTAGATTTTTTTAACTTCGTAAAGTAGAATTAGCCAGAATCATTTTCCTTGTTATATATTCACTATCTTTTCTTAAAGAATAGTAATATATCCCACTTGGAATAGAACTGCCATCAAATCTAACGCTATAATTTCCTGGTAATTTATACTCATTAACCAGATTTGCATATTTATTCCCAAAATTGTCATATAGTGAGATTTCCAGAAAGCCTGCTTTCTTTGTTTCATAATTTATTTGTGCTTCTGAATAAACAGGATTTGGATAATTTTGGTAGAGATAAAAGCTATTATTTACAGAAAGTTCTGTTAAATCTATAATTGTATTAGTTATATTCCAAAGATTAAGATCATTTAGAACAATATTTGATGCAATCTCTTGAAAATAATCAGTTTCTTCATTCTGCAAGCCACCGAAATAAGGAATGTCTATAGAACTTTCCTGAAATATTGTGGAATAGATTACACATGCCATTAGAAATGAACCTTTAATGGAAGGATGGTTCCAGTCTCTCGAATGTAAGTAATGCAAAGGGTAGTTTTTTTCTTCAAGAACCTGATACCAGGCCCATCCAACCGGGGCAATAATAAGTCCTAAATTATTAGAGTATTGTAAGCTATTATTATACATTTTGATTTGCATGTCATAATACAAATCAGTCCAGCCAGCCATCCATGTCATTCCGTCTTCGAAAGCCCATGGCAAACAAAATACTAGTTTGGTCGTTTTACAATTACTGGATATTTTATTTTGAAGAGTTGCCAGAGCTGAAAAAACAGGATGAGCTGTATAATACTCAGGATATGCAGTTACAGAACCTACTCCTTGCAAAACAACATAATCCCAGTCTTTCTCATTGATTTTTGCTTCTGCTATAATACTATGTGCATGATCGTAGAGATAGAGGCCAGAGATAACATATTGATCTATATAAACCTCCTTATTAGAAGAGTCAGCAAGATTATTAAACAATTTGGGGAGGCAGTCAGTGTTGAAATAACTGCTTCCAATAAATAAAATATTTAATGGTTCTTGAGACAATTCTGAATTTGTGGCATCACAATTATTATTTAAACCAATAACTATAATAGCTATTAAGATTGTTAGCCTTTTCATGTTTGTAAATATATATGAAAAAAGTTATTAATATATTTGGGATAAAATGCTATAGCTAATTATGGTAAAAAGGATGTAAGTTGCCTGGAGTACCAACTCTAAACTCCCAACTTCCTCCCCTACATATTCCTCCTATACTGCCCCCCAACCTCATATAAAGCATTTGTAATCTGTCCAAGTGAACAACATTTTGCAGCTTCCATCATAGCATAGAAGGTGTTTTTGTCTTCAAGAACTGCTTTTTTCAAATTATTAAGGAGTTCCGGAGCCTGGTCTTCATTCTTCTTGTGAAATTCCTTAAGCATGCTTACCTGATATGCTTTTTCCTTCTCGGTTGCCCTGGTTACGGTTTCAGGAACTATTGTTTCGAAAGAATCTTTAGTAAGGAAAGTGTTTACACCAATTATAGGAAGTTCCCCTGAATGTTT
>JAGLSB010000514.1 GCA_023135955.1 Bacteroidales bacterium
AAGATTTTCCAAGATATGGTATTTTGAGAGAAATTAAGACTTCCTTTTTAATTGTAAGCAAAGTAATTGCTCTATTATATTTTTTAATGTCGAAATAAAAGAATGAATCCTTATTCTTGCTATGTAGGGATAAGGGAGACAAGTCATTAAGATACCTTAGATATTGCTTTCCTTTACTTTCATTAAAACCCATTTCCTCTCTTATAAGTTCAAGAGTTGCAAGATCTGAACGCTGGCCAAGCATCATTCTTGCAGGATCCCCAGGAAGAACATTAAATAGAAAAAATACTACTGTAACTACTCCCCAAGCTACAAGTAAACTGTATAAAATGCTCCTGCTCAGTTTTTGAAGCATGATATTATCTTTTATTTCTACTAAAGAAAATTCTAAGCATACTTGAAAATAAGAAAAAACCTAAAGTGAGGCTTATGATTATAAGCTTGTTCCTCTGAGTGCTTAATTCTTTTAGAACCATTGGAGAAATTACTGATGAGGCATCAGGCAAAGAATAATTATCTTCTATTAATTGGAGTATTTCAGGATCAGGAATCTCGTTATCTTTAAAACACTCAATTATTTTTCCATCTTTTATCACCACCGCAAACGCAGATTCAAAATTCAATATATCCATAGCCGAACTCTCAATATGCAAGTATTCAAAAGATGATATAAACTGATCACTAACTGAAAGCAAATCCTCTCCTTCTACATCCACTGCAGCAAAAACTTTCAATCCTGTACCAAGATATTCTGTCGACATGGCTCCAAGCTGTACAATTTGTTTTATTAATTCTTCTGAAAGGGAATAAATGTCTTTAATGAAAAACAAGAGACTATAACCCGGGTTAAAGTATATGGATTCTGATAGCTCATTACCTGAGTAATCCTGAAGTATGAATTTGTCAATAATACTTGTAAAACCAGATTGTATTTTAGTGCTTTTAGAATCCTCAAAAATCCATTCTGCAGAATTTTGAGGATAATTATCTATAGTAAACTCATTCAAACTGTCACTAATCAGACTCCTGTATAAAAAGATGGATTCATATATATCTTCTTTTGATCCCAGTGGAGGGTTCCTAATCAAATTGAGATCACATCCTTTGCAAAATGGATAATCATTGAATAGATCTTCAAAAAAAGACATTTCTTCTGAATCTGGAAAATCTCGGTAATGCCATTTATCTAATATGGTTCCATTGTGTAATAAAACCAGACCTGGATTTGCTCTGACAATAGTTTTTAGAGTAATCTCATCAGCTAGACAGAAATCGTACCCTAAGTTTAAATTATTCCTTTTTTCCTCAGTATTTTCATAAGAAGAAGCTGTTATTGCAAAGAAACGTACATCTTTATGGCTTTGGGACAGATTAAAGAACTGATTAGCTTCAATAAGAGCTTCATCAGGGGTCTTTGATATGTCATAGCTAATAAGAATAAATGTGTAACCGCTAAAATTGAGAACATCATCTGTTATTTCTTGGCCTGATGGAGAAACTATGTTAAAGTCGTGTATTGGAGGCTCATAGCCTTTTGATATAAGTACAGATTTAGCATCTGAAAACTCCCACAGAGAAGTATCTTTTGGGTAATTTTCAAGGTTAAATTCTTTCTCTTTACCTGTAGAAATTTCTTTATAAATAAGAGATGTTTCATAAACATTTTCTGGTGCATTTTCGGGTATGCTCATCGCTTCAGGAATATAGGTTCCTACTTTATATGGACGGAAATCGATAATAGGTAAATGGCTATAACAACTAAATGATAGGATAAAAGAAAATACAAAGAATAGTATTATTAATAGTGATTCGGTTAATTTTGACCTTACTGGAATATAATTGGTACGGTATATGAAAATCAGAAATGTAAAAAACATCAAAACAACATTTTTCCAAAAGGTTTGCCAGTTAGTAAGGATAATAGCATCTCCAAAACATCCGCAATCGTGAACAGGATTTGTTAAGGCAAGAATAAAAGTTAATACTGTAAAAAATGACATGAAAATTAATGTAGTCCATGAAGCAATTTTCATTCTATATCCTAAAATGAGAGAAATGCCAAGAACAAGTTCAATACCACTTAAAATAATGGCAAGTGGAAAGGCAAGAGATTCAAGAAATCCTAGATGAAAAGCATTAAAATAATCAATGAATTTATAGGTGGATCCAAGTGGGTCGATTGCTTTTACGAATCCTGAGAAAATAAATACAAGACCTACTATAATTCTGCTTATGGTTCTAATTCCTTTCATGAATTTCCAGTGATTTTATTATTTTGTTAAAAATTTCATCCGGTTGTAATATATGACCAGTCTTATTTGCGCAATTCAGTATTTTATATCCTTCCTTACCCTCCAATGATAAATAAACCTGTCTTACAATATTCTGAAAATCCAAATTGTCTTCATGGATATCTACTGCACCTTTTAAATATTCACGATCTTTGCCTTGTCTTTGGTTTTTAAGTTGTTTTTCTGTGAAATTAAAAGGGACGTCAAGAAACAGACTTATATCAGGAACAGGTAGATTATTATATTCAAACTCGAGTTTTAAGATCCAATCTGTTAATTGATCTCTTTCCTGTTGACTTTGAAATTTAGCACATTGAAAAGCGATATTTGAATTTACATAGCGATCTATTAAAACAAAGTATCCTTCTTTAATCCATTTCCTTATCATTTCTTTGGCATCATCTCTGTCGCCTGCAAAAATTAACGCAACGAGATATGGGTTTACCTGATTTATATTTCCTAATTCACCTCTCAGAAAACGGGCAACTAGTTCTCCATAGACACCTGTTCCGGCTCTTGGAAAATGTAAATATTTGTATTTTATTTTATTTTCTTCAAGATAATTCCGAAGAAGTTTAATCTGTGTAGATTTCCCGGAACCATCTAATCCTTCAATGACAGCAAATTTCATATTGAAAATTAGTTTTATTTATTAGCTTTTAGAATTTAGCAATAATTTGTATCTAATTGCTAACTTTACAAGTCTTTCATACACTCAAAATGGATTTTAAAGATACATTTTTTTCGAGAAATTTAAGTATAAATTGCAAGGGAAGTTTAGTCGATTTTAGCACTCCAAAGGTGATGGCCATTGTGAATCTGACTCCTGATTCTTTTTACGATGGAGGTAGATATAGTAAGTTAGATAAGTTAGCAGAAAGAATAGATACAGTAATAAAAGAAGGAGCCGATATCATTGATATTGGAGGATTTTCTTCACGTCCGGGCGCAAAATACATTGATGCAAAGGAGGAGATAAAACGTTTACGACCAGCATTGGAGTTGATAAGGGGAAAAGATTCGGGTATATCTGTTTCTGTAGATACTTTTCGTAGAGAGGTGGCAGAATTACTTAATACTGAATTTGGGATCGAAGTAATAAATGATATCACAGCTGGAGATGGTGATCCTGAATTAGTTGAATTTGCAGTGGAGCAAAGTATTCCATATATTATTATGCATATGCAGGGAACTCCGGAAACTATGCAGGAGAATCCAGAGTATGAAGATGTTGTAAATGATTTGTTAGGTTATTTCGACAGAAAGATTGTTGAATTGCAATCGAAAGGATTGAAGGATATTATTATTGATCCCGGCTTTGGCTTTGGAAAAAGTATGGATAACAATTATGAAATCTTAGCATCTTTGGAAGTTTTTCAGGCATTTGAAATCCCATTGATGGTCGGCTTGTCTAGAAAGTCTATGATTTATAATTTTCTTGAAACCACATCAGATAATGCTTTGAATGGCACTACTGCTTTACATATGTATGCTTTGCATAAGGGAGTAAATATATTACGAGCCCACGATGTGAAGGAAGCCCGTCAAACAATTTCTTTACATAATAAGTTGAATGAAATTGAAAAACAAGCTTAAATCCATTTCAATTCTTAAATTTGTATGAATGTAGATTTTTTATGTCAATTCTTTTTTTACATATCAGATTATTAGATGTACTGGACATACTCTTGGTCGCTATTATTATGTACCAGATATATAGGCTTGTACGTGGAACCGTTGCTATAAATATAATTCTGGGTATTGTGCTTATCTATTTGTTTTGGGCTTTTGTGAAAATGCTGAAAATGGATCTTTTAAGTAATATACTTGGCCAGGTAATCGGAGTAGGGGTTATAGCATTGATTATAGTATTTCAGCAAGAGATACGAAGGTTTTTAATTCTGATCGGAACACAGTATGTTTATAAGAATCGAATAAGGCTTGAGAATTTATTCAAAGTTGATTTTGATCCTAGATACGGTATTAGGTTAAAATCAATTTTAAAAGCAGTAATCAGTCTTTCAACAAATAAAACTGGTGCTTTAATTGTTATCAAGAGAAAATCAATTCTTGATATATATGCGCAAGCTGGTGATATAATAGATGGTAATACTTCCAGTCGATTGATCATCAGTATTTTTAACAAGCATAGTCCGATGCACGATGGAGCCATAATAATTGATGGAATAAAAGTTTATGCTGCCAGAGTTATACTGCCAGTAACAGATCAACCTGACCTTCCTCCGGAATATGGTCTAAGACACAGGGCTGCCATAGGACTGACTGAGATGACTGACGCCATAGTAATAATTGTTTCAGAAGAAACCGGACAGATTTCAATAGCTGAAAATGGGAAGCTGCAATGGGGGGTAAACAATAAAGAATTATTAGAAACTCTGGAGAAAAACTTCCAATCTGTTTAACCATTAATTGGTTCTGAGAATATTATTTCAACAACCATATTTTCTCTTTTCTCTCTTCTTAATTTTCCCTACTTTTGAAAAGATTTTAAAATTAATAAATAGATTTACTTATGAGACAAAAAATTGTTGCAGGGAACTGGAAAATGAATACTGATCTTGACTCAGGAATAGCACTGGCAAAGGCAGTTAATGACAGTGCATCTTCAAAAACTACTGATGCCATAATGATTATAGCTCCACCTTCTACTCATCTTTCTGAAATACAAAAAGTACTAACTGATGTAAAAATGTCAACCCAGAATTGTGCCTCTGAAGAAAAAGGTGCTTTTACTGGTGAAGTATCTGTTGATATGATTAAGTCGACAGGAGCAGAATATGTGATAATAGGACATTCAGAAAGAAGAGAATATTTTAATGAGGATAGTGCAACTCTGGCTAAAAAGGTAGATTTATGTCTTTCACGAAGCTTGAGACCTATATTTTGTATTGGTGAAGTATTATCAGAAAGGGAGAGTAATGAGCATTTTAACGTTGTATTTTCTCAACTTTCTGATGGGTTATTTCATCTTTCTGAAGATGAACTTAAGAATATTGTTGTAGCATATGAGCCTGTATGGGCAATAGGTACAGGAGTTACAGCGAGTTCTGATCAGGCACAGGAAATGCACGCATTTATTCGTTTAAAGATTGCTGAAAACTATGGTAAGGAAGTAGCCGATTCTATATCAATTTTATATGGAGGAAGCTGTAAGCCTGATAATGCAAAAGAATTATTTGCTAATCAGGATGTTGATGGCGGATTAATTGGCGGAGCTTCTCTTAAAGCCGAAGATTTTATTCAGATAGTAAATGCTTTCTGAGAGTTTTAGCTAATCAGAGATAAAAAATATTTCTGAGGGAAAACCGATTTTGCATTAAAGAGGTTTTCCTTTTTTTTTAAATATATTGATATAACAATTAGTTATCACATTTATTTGGTATTATTAAATCCTTGCTGATCGACTTCCTATTTGTTAGATACCCACCTACATAAATCTAAGTATTTACTTTTTCCTGAATTCATATCCTCCCTTCTTTTAAGTGACTACAAAACTGATTTCAGACTTTGTTTTACTATTTGAATTTAGTTTTGTCCTTGATCTTTATGAAAATATAGAGATTTCCCTTAAATTCAGGAATTAATTCTTCCAATTAAATTGCCTTGTTATGAAACGCATCCTTTTAGTTATTCTGATTATAGGACTGGGATTTCAGGTTTTCTCCCAACAAATCAGAGAATTTAGTACTGATACTGCTGTGTTTGTTTCACAATTTGAGGACTTTATGACAGGTTTGAATGATGAAGAAGTAATAGTACTAAATGAGTTTTTATTAAATTGGCAAACTGACAGTATTAATTATGACACAAAAGTCAATTTTATTAATGCTGCAAATCATATGCTCAGAAGAAGAGGTCGTCCATCACCTAATTTCACTGATTATTTAAAAGTAATGAATATTTCTACTCAATCTCTTGCCATTGAAAGAGGTATTCAGAATTGGATTTCAGGATATAATGAACTGGTTTCTTCATCCACAAAAAGTTTTAACGAAATACAAAGGGCTCAGAAGATTATTTTGGGTGTATATAATGACTCAGTATTGTATGATTTGGCAGGGACAAAATGGAATTTTATCAGCGAAGACTTCTTTTTTGACATTATTGACGGGAATCCTATTGTGAAATTATCAAATGTTAATCTAACCTGTATTTCAAATAAGGATACAATGAAAATTTTCGGTTCGGAAGGATATTATGATCCAATTAAGTTGTTATGGAGGGGAGAAGGTGGAAAAGTTACATGGGAGAAAGCGGGGCTAGATCCTGATATGGTATTTGTTGAACTTAGAAATTATAGGCTGGAGCTTAATAAACCTTATTTTGAAGCAGATTCTGTACAGTTTTATTATAAAAAGTACTTCGATTTTCCTCTTGAAGGGAAGTTGCAGGAAAGAGCTGCGCAAATTGTAAATCCAGATAGAGCAACCTATCCAAAGTTCTTCTCTTATCAGAGTAAATATAATATTCCAGATTTATTTCCATCTATGGAGTTTACGGGAGGATTATCAATGCAAGGAGCTAAATTAGTTGGAACAGGAAATGAGATCGACTTAGCCAGAGTAAGGATTTTTACAGGTGATACAGTTAGAATGACAGTTGAGTCGATGAATATTGTTGTCAGAGAAAATTCAATGACATCCACTAGTGCAAGTATAAAAATATTCATGGAGTCAGATTCTATTTATCATCCTGATTTGCAATTTTTATACCTTGAAAATGGAGATGAAATAAGGCTTACAAAAGGAGATAGTTATACTTCCGGTGGACCTTATTCAAACAGTTATCACAAAATTCAGATGAATTTTGAGGAGCTTCAATGGAAAAGAGGTAGCAGTACTATTTTGTTAAAACCCTCTTTTGGCAGGGCTATTGGTCAGGCAAGATTTGAATCCGACAATTTTTTCAATTTAAATTTTTATACTACTCTACAGGGTAGAGATTATACTCACCCACTTCTTGATCTGTGGCGATTTTCAAATGAATTAAGTGGGTGGCGTGAGTTTCCTGTAGCGGCATTTGCGGCCAATATTCGTAAACCCGTAGTTCAGGTGAGGCATCTGTTGATGAAATTATCAAGGTTGGGATTTGTTTATTTTGATGAGGTTGCAGATCGTGTAAAGATAAATGATAAACTTTTTTACTATTTGGAAGCAAGTGTTGGGAAAACCGATTACGATGTAATTTCATTTTTATCTCAGGTGGACGCACCAATGGAGAATGCAAGCCTTGATCTGGAAACATTTGATTTAAAGATAAATGGTATTCCTAATATTTTCCTAAGTGATTCTCAAAATGTAGTTCTAATACCAGATAAGAATCAGATTATTATGAAGAGAAATAGGAATTTTCAATTTGATGGTAATATTCAGGCTGGGTTATTAACCCTCTCAGGGTCAAATCTCTTTTTCGATTATGAGCATTTCATGATTAATCTTCAGGATATTGATTCTATGCGTATCACTTTAATGAATTATGATGAAATAAACAGGGAAAGATATTATATTGATATAACTAATCTTATTCAGGATCTAACAGGAGAAATAATCATTGATGATCCATCAAATAAATCAGGACTCCAGAATTTTCCCGAATTCCCAATTTTCACCTCCAATGAGAATTCATATGTATACTTTGATGACAGGAATATTCAGGGTGGGGTTTATAAAAGAAATGAAGTATTCTTTGAAATATACCCATTTACTCTTGATAGTCTTGATAATTTCTCCAG
>JAGLSB010000515.1 GCA_023135955.1 Bacteroidales bacterium
CTACGGCAAGACCATAACCAGGAACTATAACTACTTTTTGTGAGTAGCTAAGCAAAACACTTGCATCACTTACAGATACTTCCTTAATAGCACCTGCTACTTTATCAGCAGAAGCACCACCGCCACCAAATGCACCAATAATCACATTTATCAGCGAACGATTCATAGCCTTACACATTAACAGTGTGAGGATAGTTCCGGCTGCACCAACAAGGATACCTCCAAGCTTCATTGCTTCATTTCCGTATATAAATCCAGCCATAGCTGCAGCAATACCTGTAAATGAGTTTAGAAGTGATATTACAACCGGCATATCGGCACCACCAATCGGCATAACGAATGATACACCATATATAAGACTCAACGCAAGTAAAGCAAAAACCAGATACTGATTCATCTCAGCAGTTTGTCCACCAGTAATAATAAATACTACTAAGAAGATAATTCCGGCAAGGAACAATAAGTTTATATAGGTCATAACCTTCGCGAATATGTCACCTACTTTTCCTGAAAGTTTTCCATAAGCAATCATAGAACCACTAAAGGCAACACTACCAATGACAAGTCCTAAGAGGGTAACCAAAATTGTGGAATCTGGATTTTTAGAATATTCGATAAGAGCTACCAGTGCTGAAGCAGCACCACCTGAAGCATTAAAGAATGATACCAGTTCCGGCATAGCCGTCATTTTAACTGTTCTTGCAATTACCGAACCTAAAATACCTCCGGCAATTATAGTACCTAAAACGATTAAAGCATTTGTGATAGATATAGCATTACCTGCATCATCTTTATGTAATAATAAAGTCGTTACCATTGCCAGCAACATACCTGTTGCTGCCCATAGATTTCCTTTTCTTGCGCTATCTGGATGTGATTGATATTTTAATCCAATTACAAACAGAATTGCTGCAAGAAGATAACTGAATTCAAGAACAATTTGTCCTGTTTCAGGAATATTTAATAGAATCATTGTATTCATTTTTTACTTTTTTTCTTCTTTTTAAACATTTCTAACATTCTGTCTGTAACTACAAAGCCCCCTGCGACATTCAATGTGCCGAAAAGAAGAGCAAATATTCCAAGTACCCATTCAAATGTTGTATCTGCATGGCCTACGAGAATAATACCTCCAATGATTATAACTCCACTAATTGCATTTGCTCCCGACATAAGAGGTGTATGCAAAACTGAAGGAACATTGGAAATAACTTCGATACCGAGAAGGACAGAGAGAATAATGATAAATATCTCTTGTCTGAATTCCCAGAAGAATCCTAATACATTTTCCATATTATTATTATATTAATTTTTTACAAATTCTTTTACTTTCTCATGAACCACTTCTTTATCCCTGGTAAGACAAGTACCAACAACTAATTCATCTTCAAAATTAAGATTTAGTGCTCCTTCTTCATCGATGATCAATTTTAGGAAGTTAAAGAGGTTCTTTCCGAACATACGGCTTGAATCGGTTGCCATATCAGATGGATAATCTGATTTTCCAACAATTTTTACCCCATTATGCTCAATCGTCTCGTTATTTTTTGTCAACTCACAATTACCACCAGTTGAAGCTGCAAGGTCAATTATTATTGAACCTGGTATCATTTGCTCAACAGTCTCTTTTTTGAGGAGAACAGGAGCCTGACGACCGAATATTTGAGCAGTACAAATTACCACATCAGATTTAGCAGCATGGTCATGGATAGCTTGTTGTTGTTTTTGCTTAAACTCTTCTGTTTGTTCAACAGCATAGCCTCCTGCTGAAGCATCATCGGTAGAACCTTCTACTTCAACAAATTTACCTCCTAGACTCATAACTTCCTCCTTAACGGCAGCTCTTACATCAAAAACTTCAACAACTGCACCTAATTTCCGCGCTGTCGCTATAGCCTGAAGACCGGCAACACCAGCACCAAGGATTAACATCTTTGCTGGCTTAATAGTACCTGCGGAAGACATAAACATTGGAAAAAATTTATCCATAGTATTCGCTGCTGCCAGAACAGATTTGTAACCTGATACTGTTGCCTGTGATGAGAGAATATCCATTGCCTGTCCGCGAGTTGAACGAGGAACAAGATCAAGACTGAAAGTAGTCAGATTTTGAGCTGCAGTTGCATTAACCAGATTCTTATTTAAGAAAGGATTGAAAACTGCTATAATAACTTGCCCATCTTTAAACTTTTTGACCTCTTCAACAGAAGGAGGTTGGATCATTACAATAATGTCCGATTGGTTGATTACTTTCTCGCGAGAATCAATTTTAGCACCTGCTTCTTCAAATTGCTTATCCGATGCATATGCAGTTTTCCCGGCATCTTTTTCAACCAATACCTCTACTTTTAATTTAGCAAGAGCTTCAGCGGTTTCAGGTAACATTGCAACCCTGTTCTCACCCTGGGATTCTTTGAGAATTCCTAATTTCATAGTTTTAGTATGTATTATAATTGAAATGAAAAATTGAAAAAGCACAAATATACTTTTTTTTGATAAAGTAACCTTGGATAAGTCTCATTTCATGTTCTAAAATACATTTTCAAGTATCAAAAAATATCGATATCAATTTGAACCGAAATAAATTAAACAAAAAGTGAATTTATTATGTTTAAGAACCTGATACAAGATTTATAATTCTAAAGAATAAAGCTGTAAGAACTAAAAGTTTTATATTTTTGATATAATAATTTTAGATTAAAATGGACGATTTATCATACCTGGGCAGTGGAGATTTGAATGCAATAAATGATTTGTATGAAAAATATAAAGCAAACCCGGAATCAGTAGATGAAACCTGGTTTAAATTTTTTCAGGGATTCGAGTTTGCAACAAAAAATTTCGCAGAAACTGAAACTGCCTCTGAAATATTTGACGTAGAATTTAAGGTTCTAAATCTTATTGAGGCATATCGTAAACGCGGACATTTATTTACTGAAACAAATCCGGTTCGAACCAGAAGAAAATATTTTCCCACATTAGATCCTGAAAATTATGGCTTGAGTAATGATTTGCTCGATACACAATTTTTTGCAGGTAAAGAAATAGGTATCGGTAGGGCCAGTCTGAGTGATATTATTCAACTCCTTGAAAAGATTTATTGCGGCCCAATCGGTTCTGAATTTATGTTCATCCGAAATCCTCAAAAATTAAAATGGCTAAAGGATAAAATTGAAAGAAATGCAAATACTTCTTTCTTTTCGCCTGAAGAAAAAAAAGAATTATACAGCCATCTGGTTCATGCAGTTGGATTTGAAAGTTTTATCCATAAAAAATTTACAGGACAAAAAAGATTTAGTCTTGAGGGAACAGAGACCTTGGTTCCAGGCCTCAGAGCTGCCATCGATTATGGTGCCGAATTAGGTATTGAAGAGTTCTCAATAAGCATGGCTCATCGTGGAAGACTTAATATTCTGGCCAATATTCTTCAAAAACCTTACGAAAGAATTTTTAAAGAATTTGAAGGGGAAGAATTTGAAGAAAATATCGAGCTGGGTGATGTAAAATATCATCTGGGTTATGGCAATGTAATTACTACTACCCATGGAAAGAAAGTCACTTTAAATCTTGCTCCTAATCCTTCACATTTAGAATCTGCAACACCAGTCATTCAAGGGATTGCAAGAGCCAGAATTGATCAGAATTATGCAGGTGATTCTCATAAACTTGCACCTATTATCATTCATGGTGATGCAGCTGTATCTGCCCAGGGAGTTGTATATGAGGTTGTGCAAATGGCTGAGCTTAATGGTTATAAAACTGGTGGTAGCATTCATCTCGTAATAAATAACCAGGTTGGTTTTACAACTAATTATCTCGACGGTCGTTCCAGTACCTATTGTACAGATA
>JAGLSB010000516.1 GCA_023135955.1 Bacteroidales bacterium
TCCCGATAGCTATCGGGAAACCAGCAACCACTCAATTTTTTATTATAATAACGTTTTACACAATAGATTGCCAATAAATGATTTCAATTGATAATATAACTGTTCAGTTTGGAGGTTTTGTTTTACTCGATAAAGTTTCAATGCAAATTGGGAATAGAGATAGGGTAGGACTGGTTGGTAGAAACGGAGCAGGGAAGACAACTCTAATGCGAATTATTAGTGGTGAGCAGGAACCTAATGGAGGGAAAGTGATAAGATCGGCTGTGTCAGATATTGGTTTTCTTCCCCAGCAAATGAAACACATGGATGGTAAATCTGTTCTTGAAGAAACAAAGAGAGCATTTGAAGATTTGCTAAGTCTTGAAAAAAAGATTGAAAAGACAAACCTACTCTTAAGTTCCAGAGAAGATTATGAATCTGATAGTTATCTCAATCTAATTAATGAATTATCCGAGCTGAATTCTAAATTTGAATTGGCCGGAGGAAGCTCAATCCATGGTGAAATTGAGAAGACCTTACTAGGCTTGGGATTTTTACATTCGGATTTTCAACGTTCTACTTCTGAATTCAGTGGTGGGTGGAGAATGAGAATTGAGTTAGCTAAATTATTATTAAAGAAACCTGCTTTTTTATTACTCGATGAACCTACGAATCATCTCGATATTGAATCAATTCAATGGCTGGAAGATTATCTTAAGACATATTCCGGTGGCGTAATTTTAATTTCTCACGATAGGGCATTTCTCGATAATGTAACAAACCGCACTGTAGAAATTAGTTTAGGCAGGCTCACTGATTATAAAGTTAATTTTTCTCGTTTTGTTGTATTGCGAAAAGAGAGAAGGGAGCAGGAGCTTGCAGCCTATCATAATCAACAAAAGCTAATAAAAGAAACTGAAGAATTCATCGAGCGGTTTCGATATAAAGCAACTAAGGCCGTGCAGGTACAGTCAAGAGTTAAGCAATTGAACAAGCTTGTACGTATTGAAGTTGAAGAAGAGGATAAGTCGGCAATGAGTATAAAGTTCCCACCTTCTCCACGGTCGGGAAGAGAAGTGGTTTCTGCTTCTAAACTTTCGAAAAACTATGGGAACAATAATGTTTTAAATAATATTGATTTCCTGATTGAGAAAGGTGAAAAGGTTGCTTTTGTAGGAAAAAATGGTGAGGGTAAAACCACACTTTCAAAGATCATAGCAAATGAGATTGATTATGAAGGGCAACTGAAACTTGGTCATAATGTTGATCTGGGTTATTTTGCTCAAAATCAGGATGAATTATTGGATGATAAAAAAACAGTATTAGAAACCATCGATGCTGTTGCGGTGGGTGATATAAGAGTAAAGATGAGAGATATCCTGGGGGCTTTTTTGTTTAGCGGAGAGGATATTGATAAGAAAGTTAAGGTGCTATCTGGTGGTGAAAGGAGTCGTTTGTCACTTGCTAAAATGCTTTTGCAGACCCATAATTTTCTACTCATGGATGAGCCAACTAATCATCTTGATATGCGGTCAAAAGATATTCTGAAACTTGCTTTAAAGAAGTATGATGGTACATTAATTGTGGTATCGCATGACAGGGAATTCTTGGATGGATTGATCGATAAAGTTTATGAATTTAAGGATCATAAGATTAAAGAGCATATGGGAGGGATTTATGATTTTCTGAAGAAAAGAAAACTTGAGTCCCTGCAGGAATTGGAACGAAAATCCCGTATTAAAAGTAATATTGTTAGTAATCAACCTTCTACTGAGAGCAAAAGTAATCGCATTCAGAAAAAGGAGTCTGATAAGAAGTTAAGAAAATTACAGAACAAAATTAAAGATATTGAAGGCAAAATCACAGATCTTGAAACAGAATTAGGCGAATTAAGTCAGAAAATGGAGAATATGGAACAGCACGATTCTGAAATATATAAGAAATACGGCTCTCTTGAATCAGACTTAGCTGCAAAGATGGAGGAGTGGGAAAAAATATCCCATAAACTTTCGAAATTGGAGGAACAAAGTATTTGATTAATTTTAGAGTCCTTATGCAAAAAGCAATCAAAATATTAGGATACTCACTAATTGTCATTTTTGTAATAGTTTTTGCCTCCTGTACCTCAAGTAAGAAAACTTCCAAAAGGGAAATGAATCTTGCTGACATATATAATCCGAGCCGGTCCAGTTTGCATCCCGATTTTAGTATTCATCATATAAGTGATTCTAATACACTTGTATACTTAAGGATTTATCCTGCCGAGCTGATGTATAGTCAGGCAAATGAAACAGGGAAGTCCCTTGCTCGTTTTTCGATTAATTATAAACTTTTTCAATATGATGAAAACAGAATAAGGACTATCCTTAGAGATTCAGCACTGATTGAAAAGACTCTGGATCAGGAGATTGTTAGAAATACATATTTTTCAGCATTGCCTTTAAAAACAAAAAATGGCTCTCGATATATTCTTCAGGTAACTATTAAAGATGAGCTGAGATTAACTCAAAGCAGGAATTATCTTATTATTGATAAAACAGATCCGTATAACAGACAGAATTTTCAATTACTATCATCAAAAAATCGATATCCAACTTTTACATACATTTTCGCAAAGGGTGAGGAATTCTTAATTAAGTATAATGAATTAGGTTATGATAGTATAATTGTAGACTATTTTAATCTGGATAGAACACTTCCACGACCTGTTTTCTCCAGTACTCCTGAAATAAGAATGAAAACATATCCTGACTCAAGCTGGGTTCTGCCATTTACCGAAACGAGCGTTTTTAGTTTGGATATGCCTGGAATATACATGTTTAAAATGAAAAAGGATGCTAAAACAGGGCTTACATTATACAATTTTGGAGAAGATTTTCCCAGACTTAAGAATGCAAATGATATGCTTGGACCATTGGTATATCTTTCTTCATCGGCAGAGTTCAGAGACCTGCGAATGAAACCGAACCGTAAACTGGCCATTGATAATTATTGGTTGAATATAGCTGGGAATATTGATGATGCCAGAGAAATGATCAGAGTTTATTATAACCGTATACTTTTCTCAAATTTATATTTTTCATCATATAAAGAGGGCTGGAAGACAGATAGGGGCATGATTTATGTTATTTTCGGAGCTCCTGATTTTTTAGAAAAAAATCCGGATGAAGAAATATGGCTTTATCGAACGAAGCGCTCAGGTTCAAAAATAGAATTCACCTTCAAAAGAAATAATACTCCATTGAGTTTCGAGGATTTTGTTTTAGATAGAAAATCAAGCTCAACTGCCGTTTGGTCAGAAGCTGTTGAGTCGTGGAAACGGGGTAAAATATATTCACCCGAATTGTAGAGACGATGCGAGCATCGTCTATACAAAAAAATAAACAAATGGAAGAGAAAGACTTTATCTTTGGTAGCAGAGCTATTATGGAGGCTATCAAATCCAGTGTTGAAATTGATAAGCTTTTTATAGCCAGAAAATCGGAAAGCGAGATTTCTAAGGAATTAATAGATCTGGCGAAAGAATATAAAATCCCTATTCAGTATGCCCCTGTCGAGAAATTAAATCGAATTACCCGGAAAAATCATCAGGGTGCGATTGCCTTCATCTCATCTGTCTCTTATGTCCCTCTTGAAGAATTAATTAGTTCATGTTATGAGCAAGGTAAGGATCCTTTATTTGTAATCCTCGATCAAGTATCAGATGTGCGTAATTTTGGTGCTATTGCCAGATCAGCAGAATGTTTAGGATTCAATGGGATAATTATTGCTTTTAAGGGAGCGGCTAAAATAAATGCTGATGCGGTGAAAACTTCAGCCGGAGCTCTACTAAAGATACCTGTAAGTAGAGTAAAGTCGCTTGCCAATTCAATAAAATTTCTGAAAGATTCAGGTGTTCAGATTATTTCTGTAACAGAGAAGGCAAGTGAAATCTGTTACAATATTAATTTAACAGCACCTCTGGCTCTTGTAATTGGGAGTGAAGACAGAGGGATTTCTCCAAATCTTTTGTATTTGTCCGATCAAAAAGTGCAAATACCTATGGAAGGAGAAACAGGATCCTTAAATGTTTCTGTTGCAACTTCAGTCTTATTGTATGAAGTAAAACGACAAAGGAATTCAAAATAATTATAGAGGTAATTGTCTGCTGAACGATTCCTCCAGAGAAATAAAAGTTTCCGTCCTGGCAATCCCGATAATTGCCTGCAACTTATCTACCAGCACATGTTTTAGATCCTCATTATTCTTAGTGTATACTTTGATAAATATACTGTAATTACCAGTAGTGTAGTGACATTGTACAATCTCTGGAATGTCTTTCAGTTTTTTAACCACCTCTGGATATAAACTGGCGCTGTCGAGAAAAATTCCTATATAAGCACAAGTAAAATACCCAATCTTTTTTGGATTAATCTTAAATTCAGAACCGGTAATGACGCCAAGGCGAGTGAGTCTCTGAATCCTTTGATGAATGGCTGCGCCCGAAACACTACATTCCCTGGCGACCTCAAGGTATGGGATTCTTGCATTTCCAGTTATTAAAGCGAGAATTTTTCTGTCAAGGTTGTCAATTTGTAAGCTGGTTTCCATTTTTTTAATGTTATATATAAAACTGAAAATAATATATTTATAAATAAAGTAATCTTATACAAGATTAATTAAAAATATAATAAATAGTTAATAAATACTAAAATATACTTAATAATTACTAATTTACAATTTGAATATCTTCACCATTTTAAAAGCTAATTGGTTGAAAGCCTTACCTTATTCTTAGAACTTACAAAAAATAAGGAATGTGATAAAATCTGCCAATAATTTCTTTTAATTGTAAGCAATGATTCCTGTTTAATTATAAATTGAATTATGAAACTAAGATAATGCTAAATATTATACTTAGAAGTATAGCTAAATATTTTATAAAACATTTATTCCATGCTTATAAATTGTAAGTCGCTAAAATTGGCATGTTTTAATAAAGGAAAATATACTAAACTCTACTTTTTAAGGAAGCTCCTAAAATCTTCTCCCCCGGGATTCTGGAATACGCGGAGATCAAACCAAGGTATGGCTGCAAGAATATGATCGAAAATATCGGCTTGAATAGACTCGTAATCTGACCATTCCTTAACCTTACTAAATATGTATATTTCAACAGGGATTCCTTTTTCAGTGGGCTGAAGATGACGAATTAGGAAAGTCATTTCTGAATTTATTTCAGGATGATTTTTTAAATAAGCTTCTAAATATCTTCTGAATATTCCAAGATTAGTCATTCTTCGGCCATTAACTGGAAGAGAAGTGTCAATTT
>JAGLSB010000517.1 GCA_023135955.1 Bacteroidales bacterium
TACAACAGTTGATGAAAATTAATTTTTTTGAAAATAATGTTAGCGAATAGTCTGTCTTTTTATCTTGTCTGATGATCTGGGTGAACAAGAAAACTTAATTCTTGAGAAACAGGAAATTGGTGATAGTCTCATGAAATTACTTCAGCAATGGTAATCTGAAATGGAGCAATATCCAAAAACAGTGTATTGAAAAATAATGATTCTAATTAATCTCATATATCGAGAACATGTAAATTTGACTTTATTTCATTATGTCGAAAGTCACTTACTTTTACTTTTAATGCAAAATCGCTCCAATTTTTAACAACAGTATTAATGTCATTAATAATTTGTTCGCCTTTCTTGATATTATTTGCTTTAGCTATAGTCATTAAATCACTTTTATCAATATTTTTATGTTTATTATTTACACTTAATGTTTGTTGATTTACCCAAATATTAGTCGGATCGTACGAATAACATAGGTCATATGCCGGAGCTAATTCCCACTTTCCATCCTTTTTAAGCCTAAATGCAAAATTCTTTGTGTGATCGTCGCAATTAGTTGCCAGAACATTAAATACCATTCGTCGAAACATTTGCTCTGCTTCAGGGTATGTTAGTTTTAACATACGCATGGTTTGAAATATCTGCTCATAACCGTATGCGAATATATTATTGAAATCGAAATGGTTAATGCCACATAATGTCTGAATATGATGCTTTGTTTCGTTACCTTCCCGATCGAATCGTTTGGTCATAAAGTGAGCCCTGCCATTTTCTTCAAGCAAGTCACATTCCATCATTTCAATACCACACTCTTTTGCCATTAAGTGATATGCATATTCAACATGCCCCCAACCATAACTTTCGCCAAATTGCACATCGCTTACTCCATCAAGTTTAATTAACCAATGTGAAAAGCCTTTTGGGGCTTTGGTTTGCCCTGATCTTACTTCTTTAGTTTCTTCGTTAAAAGCAATTACAGCTTTTGGGCGAGCTCCACCGGCAGAAGTACCAATCTTTAAAACTTCTTCCATAGCTTGTTGCTCGTCTGAACTTAAATTGGTTTCAAAATGTTCTCGATCCGAAAGCATCTTTTGAGCAATCTCAACTAAACTTTTAACTTCTATTGAAAATGTGTATTTACCTGATTTTATTTGACCAGGTTCAAACTCCAGGGCTCCCATTCCCCGATTACCAATGAAACATAACTTCTCCACAGGATTCATACTATCAGGAGCTCGTCCATTCTGTGCCAACCATTTATCAATTAAAAGATTTCCGTACTTATCAGGTAAAGAATCAGATAATAAGCCCGGCAATCCATTAAATGTATCTTCAATGCTATCTTTTGATGGTAGAAGTTCAGGAAAACTGTAAACACGATCGCCATTTTGTATCGGCATTTTTAATGGAGAAAGATCCCGGTTCTTTTCAATAAATTTCTTATCGTACTGAAAATCTGCCAATTTTCTGTCACTATCCCAGGTTACAGCCCCCACAAGCATATCCCATATTTTTATATAAGCATAATCTACCATCCTATATCATCATTTGAATCAAGTTGCGTATTTTTTTTACTGGCTCTTAATTTCTTTTTATCTTTTAATCGGGCATATTCAATAGGACCTATTCTATCTTCAATGAAAAATATATCCAAAATATGAAGCTGATCAAGCACTCGTAAAATTTGAATAAGCGAAGTAAGCCTGATAGACTCTCCCTTTTCAATCTGCACCAATGTCGAACGGTTTAATCCGGCCTCTTTGGCTAAGTGTGCTTGTGATTTATTTTCCTGCAAACGTTTTTGTTTTATAAATTCGCCAATAATACCAATAATGGCATTATCCCCCATCGCAGTCAAATCACTGTTGCTTTTTTCCATCATTAATACTTATTTATACATTTATTACTGGTATTTTCCAACAAATATACAAATAATTAAGAGCATTTCAAATATCACTCAATGTATTTGTTGTTTTTTTGCATCATTATGTTATTTATTTTATCGTAACGTTGGTTTTTTCCATCTTTTTAATGGCATATTTAGCATTTATTTTGATTATTATATTAGTCTCCAAATAACTTATGACTCTGAATCCTTTAATATTATTTAAGCAAAAATATGACTAATTAGCACCTAAAGCAGGACTTATGATGTATAACTCGGTTCAAAGCTTAGGTATACTTATTCTCCAGATACATTTCCTCCTTAAAAATATGTATATCTTTAAAGTGAAAAGGCATATATTATCATTAACCATAGATTAATAAATAAATTGAAAATGAGAAAATGGCTTAAGTTGCCTATCAGTCTGAAAAATCGTGGCTGTAAAATTACTTTTATCTGAAAAATTAATATATTTAAACTATGTCTCTTTAGTTTTTAAACTGGCTGGCTTAACGAACATTTGTACCGTCCTAAAAATGAATAAATATGAAAGTTAAATTAGTTATATTGTTACTTGTTGTTTCAACGCATAGCTTTTGTCAGAAGAATTACTATTCCTTCGACAATCTTCAAACAGAGATGGCTGGATATTCTGTCGTAAAAGGGAAAATTGAAAATCTTGAAAAGTTTAAAGATCAATACAGTACTATTGAAATAACAATAGCAGACTGGACAACATCGCTTCGTCTCCTGTGGTGTCGGTACTTATTTACAGGAATCCATCTCCCGCAAAAGATACGAGATTGCTTCACCTCCTGCGTCG
>JAGLSB010000518.1 GCA_023135955.1 Bacteroidales bacterium
CTGTTATTAAAGAAAGTCCTGTCTGGCCAATCGGGAGAAATTAATAATTTTATCCAGGTCTCTCATATTCAGCAATAACCCTATCAAGCAGTTCATTATTTTCCTCGTTAATAATCCTCCTGCTTTTATCGGCATCAAACCAATCAATAGTCCTTTTAAATCCTTGACGGAAAGGAATTGTTGCCTTAAAATCTGGTACAAAAGTCTTGATCTTTGAGTTATCAAAAATTGTACTTGTTGCTTTGTCGCCAATCAGGTTTCCTCGCATCCAGTCCAGTCCCATCTCATCTGCAACATTACATATAAAATCCGATGCTATATGAACAGCGTTTAATTCAACCCCTGCAGCTTCCGCAACCGATTCATAAATCTGATTCCAGTTAAGAATTTCATCCGAAGTTATATGAAAGCTTTGTCCGATTGCCTGCTGATGTCCGAGAAGCCCGACAAAGCCTATAGCAAAATCTTCTGAATGAGTAATTGTCCAAAGAGAAGATCCATCGCCATGAATTATTATCTTCTTCCCTTTCCTCATACGGTCGATAAGCGTAAAATCTGTCCAGCTCCCAATAGCAACAGGAATTACAGTTTCATATGTGTGAGATGGACGAACAATGGTAATAGGAAATCCATTTTCACGATATGCTTTATTCAACAACTCTTCACAGGCAATTTTATCTCTGGAATAATCCCAAAATGGATTGGCCAGAGGTGTTGATTCTGTAATAATTGGGTGAGAGAGTGGTTTTTGATACACCGATGCTGAGCTTATAAAAATATACTGCTTGCAAATTCCAGAGAAAAGTTCAATGTCACGCAGAACTTCTTCTGGTTTGAATGCAATAAAATTTGCCACAACATCAAATTCCATCCCTTTCAGGGCTTTTTTAACATCTACGGAATTATTTATATCACACTTTATTGATTTTGCATTTTTTAAATCAGGGAGATCAATATTTCCCCGGTTTAGCAGATAAACTTCATAGCCTTTATCAAGAGCCAATCTGGAACTGGCAGCTGAAATATTTCCTGTACCACCTATAAATAATACTTTCATATGTTAAATTTTATTCCGCTATTCGTCCTGCTGGCCTAATATTTGGCCCTTCCATATCCATTAATTTATCGCCAAGATCCAGCCTGATTTTATCCGCTCTTCGTTTCAATAAATTTACAACTTCAGGATAATTGTCTACAACATTATTTTTTTCGCTTATGTCCTTATTCAGATCGTATAATTCAAGCCCAATATTAATAGTAGAAAGTTTTCCCGGATAACCATCTTTACCGGGTGTCAGGCCAGTATATGATCTTGTTTGGTGTGGAAAATATAGTTTCCAGTTAGCTTTACGTATTGCTCGTAATTCTCCTCCATAATAATAATGAAAAACTTCTCTGGGATTTGCGTCCTCCTGATTTTCAAGCAGGGGCAAAATATTTACTCCATCAATCTTATTTACTGGTAATAGAGAACCCGTAATCGCAGCAATAGTAGGCAGCAGATCTATAGAGGCTGCCATATTATTGCACTCTGAATTAGCCTGAATCCGATCAGTCCAGCGAATAATACAAGGTACTCGCGGACCTCCCTCAAGCATAGTTCCTTTTGCTTCGCGTAGTGGTTTTGCCGAGCCTGCATGATTGCCAAAATTTAGCCAGGGACCATTATCGCTAAGATAAATAACAATAGTATTCTTATCCAGTTCGTTTCTTTTCAGTGCGTTGAGTATTTCTCCAACAGACCAATCAATTTCCATAATAACATCACCATACATACCCTGCTCACTTTTGCCTTTGAATTTTTCTGAAACTCCAAGAGGAACATGAGGCATACTGTGAGGAACATAAAGGAAAAATGGCTTTTTCTTGTTTTTCTCAATAAACTGCACAGCGCGCTCAGTATATCGTGTAGTTAAGGTAGCCTGATCATCCAGTGTTTTTATCTCCTCTATCTTCTCATTACCATCGATAAGTGGAAGCTGAGGGTATCTTAATTTGTGGGGCTTTGATCCAGGATTTTCCTCAGTGATAGCTGTTCCATCAAAGTCCACAGGCCACATATCATTGGAGTATGGAAGTCCCAGATATTCATCAAATCCATTCTGCAAAGGTAGAAACTCTTTTTGATGACCCAGATGCCACTTGCCAAATATCCCGGTAGCATAGCCTTCGCTTTTAAGCATTTCTGCTATGGTGGTTTCCTGTGGATTTATACCAATTTCTGACCAGGGCATTAATGCACCCCGAATACCTACTCGTTCAGAGTAACAGCCAGTGAGGAGTGCGGCCCGGGAAGCACTTGAAACAGCCTGAGAAACATAAAAATTTGTAAAGCGCATCCCATCTGCGGCCATCTTATCCAGATTAGGGGTTGTAAATCCTTCAGCTCCATAAACACCAACATCAGCGTATCCTTGATCATCGGTTAAAATAATTACGATATTTGGAGCCTGTTGATCAGTGGAACATGATTGCATTCCAATAGTTGTAGCGGCAGCTAAGGCAGCAATTACAATATCTCCTGAAATTTTTCTTTTCATGATAAGCCTTTATTTATTGTTAAATATTCTAGATTTCATATTCAATCTTTATTTCATTCAATAATAATATTAGATATTCCTAGTGTTTGTTAATTATATATTTTAGCCAGTTGTGACCTCTGCAGTAAGAGCAGTTTCTACACGATTAATTATATTATCTATCTGTTCTTCACTTTCAAAACCAATAATCATCATATCCACACTTCCAAGACCAAGCACAAATTTCAGTGAATGATCAATTTTCTCGCTCTGATCTCTGAGTTTTCCATTGCCTATTAACTTCATACCAATCACTCCTTTCCCTGATGCATGCAATTTATGAATCACACCCACGACCTCCTGCGGATCTGGTTTATCCATGGCTATACCGTAAGGATTAATCCTTACATGAATCACATCCACCCAAGGTTCCTCCAGAGCTGCTTTCATGGCCTCCAAAGAATGAACGCTCACTCCATGTGCCCGAATTATACCTTTGGATTTAAGGTTATTAAGGATGTCCATTTGTTTTTTCATGGTATCTGTCCAATCAGAATCAACCATACAATGGATTTGAACCATATCGATATAATCGGTATTAAGCTCTTTTCTGAAACGATCTACGACCACATCTGCATCGGGCCGTTCAGGTTCAGGAATGCCTCTCTTCCTCATCCATATCTTAGATGATAGTGTGAGTTTATCGCGGTCCATTCTTTTTAATGCTTTTGCCATCAATCCATGAATTCCGTATGTATCCGCACAATCGAAAAAACGGATTCCACGATCATAAGCATGGATGAGCATTGCTACACTTTTATCCGCATCTTGCCTGGAAAGAAAAGAGCTTCGATTAGAAGCACTAATACCTGTCCCAACACCCAATAAAGTAGTTTCCAAACCCGATTTTCCAAGACCTATTTTTTGAAGGGGATTGGGAGAAGTAAATCTGGATGTCATGGAATAAAGGGGATTACTGAACGTCAGATGTGCGGCACCCAATGATAGTGCACCCAAAAATCTCCTGCGATTTAAGTTAGACTTTCCCATAAGATATCTATTATGATTTAGTAAGCAAAATATTAAAAATAAAACTCAAAATGAATTTTTTTTGATTAAAAAACAAAGATTCTTTAATAAGTTCTCTCAGCTATTCATTCTGTACAGATACATTTCAGACAGCAAAACTTAAAAGTCAGTATGGTTTTTTACTTATATTTTTCCCTCAATGTCAATATATACTGAACTACGCTATCAACTATTTCATTGAGTTCCTCTCCCATTTTCTTAATCTCATCGGGGTATTTATCCTGCATAAAATGCATAAGAGCATAATAAACAGGTTTTAATCTGTCTTTTAATTGATGTTTATTCTCCTCAAATATTTTATAAACAAAATTATATTGTTTTTTAGCGATTAGCATATTGATTAGTAACTCTATGTCTTTAAGATATTCTTTAAGCATAGTTTTGTTTTGAAATAGAGGTGCTGAAATCTTAAGAGAAAGATCAATTTTATTGTTCCATAAAAGTATTAGTGAATAAGTATGTTTAGAATTCAAAGAGCTTTTATCCGAATTAAATGCATTTTTAGATAATTGTTCCGTTTTTTCTTTATGTAAGCATCTTTCAAAATATAAAAAAGCTAAATTATTCATTGCATGTTCATTACCTTTCTCAA
>JAGLSB010000519.1 GCA_023135955.1 Bacteroidales bacterium
ATCTCCCGATAGCTATCGGGATCCCCTCCCTTCCCCAAATATTCCTACCTTTACAAAAACAACCAAAATCAAAGCCTCCCTCAAATACGATCTGACAGCCCGCTGCCTGGCTCTGAATATTCCTGAAAACATAGAGATAATTGAAAAGCTATTTTCATCAGGGGCAATGGACTGGCACCAATTTACTGCCATAGCAAGCAATCACATGGTATTGCAAATGATGTATCCTGAATTGCTTCAGTATAAATTATTGCATTATCTTCCAGCAGATCTGCAATCCCATTTGAAAGAAATTTATACTCAAAACACGAAGAGGAACGAAATAATATTGAGCCAAATTTCAAATGTCTCTGAGCTTCTTCAGAAAAACAACATAACAGCAATATTTCTTAAGGGAGCCGGAATTTTACTGGATGATAATTATGGTGATCCCGGGAAACGAATAATGGAAGATATTGATATCCTGACACATCCTAATGACTGGATGAAAACAGTGAAGCTTCTGCTCTCGAATGGCTATAAAAGTTCATATACTCCTGAAATTTCTGCCTTAGCCAAAAGGAAGCACTATCCAAGAATGTCAGTAGCCTCTGAACCTGCAGAAATTGAGATTCATCAAACTGCTGTAAAGGCTCAATGGGCTAACAAACTCTCCTTTGATCTTCTATACAAAAATTCAATTCCCTCAACAATAAATCCACAAATCCTTGTGCTTAATGATTCTTTTAAAATCATTCATTCCGCTCTTCATACCATGAAAGAGCATAAAGGATTCAAAACTGCTCACATTCGTTTGAGGGAGATGAAAGATGTTGAGATCCTTTCGAAAAATGTAAAGCCGGGAAAAATACTTCATCAATATACCTGGTTTCAAAAAGAAATTCTTTCCCTGTTAAAGCTTACAGAATCTGTATTTCATCTACCATCTAATGTAGATTTACCATCCACATTCTCCTCGTCTTTTTTTCTTTTCAGACATAAGCTTAACCTCAATAATAACTTCATATTATTCCTTACGCTTTTCATGCTCCGAATTCCTAAAAAGATATATATCCATTATATTAAAGTCCCAACTCTGGCTATTTTTACTAAAAAAGAAAGAAAACGTTTCTTGAGGAAAATAGTTAAGGCAAGTACGTGGAGGAGGCATTTTAGGTCCTATTTTAAGGTATTTAGGTGATGGGGAAGGGGAGGGGTTACGGGGGTTACGGGGGTTATAAGGGTTACGGGGGTTACAAGGGTTACGGGGGTTATATGGTAACGAGTCAACCAGGTAACGCGGTAACCAAATTAGATTTTCTTCCTATCTCGTCTTCTCGTCATATTATCTAAGAACTGACTCAACCACTCACCTCTTCCCGCTCTCACGACATCACAACATCACTTCCCTTCCTCCCACCCTGTTTTTCTTTATTTACAAAAATGCGTATATTTGTAAATATATATTTACACAATGCTTAGGCGAGAATTATTTTATACCATAATACCTCAATTACAACATAAGAATGCAATTGTAATAACTGGTATGCGGCAAGTAGGTAAAACAACATTAATGCGTCAACTTGCGAAGGCATGGGAGGGTAAGTTCGCCTGGTATGATTTTGATAATCCTTTAGATTATCTTTTGTTTGAGAACATTGATTACAAGGTAATTTTTGAGGATTTGCAACGTGCAGCAGAAGCCAAAAGTGGGGAAAAGTTTCTAATTTGCATTGATGAAATACAGAACTTTCCTGAGATTACAAAAATCATTAAATATTTAATTGATCATTATGCAGTTAAATTTATTGTAACCGGGTCATCTAATTATTACTTACGTAATCTTTTCCCTGAATCGCTTAGTGGAAGAAAATTTCTATTTATACTTCATCCTTTAAGTTACAGAGAATATCTATATTTTAACGATCGTTTGCCTAAAAATGAACTTCAACCTAATACTGAAGAAGTATTTAAAAATCATAGCCCTGCCGTAGTTCACAAACGTAAGGAGTTATTCGAACAGTATATGGAGTATGGAGGATTTCCAGAAGTAGCTCTCACAAACGATCATGAAACAAAAAAACTAATCCTGAAAAATATTTTTGCTTCTTTTTTTGAAAAAGACATCAAGGTTTTTACCGAGCTTAAAGATGTAAGAGAGCTTCGCGACTTAATTATTTTATTGGGTTCTCGTAACGGAAATATCTTAGATGTAAGCCGTCTTTCTTCAGAGTTGGGAATAAATCGTGTAAAAGCATATAGCTATCTTGAATTTCTTGAAGGTACTTTTTTTCTTCGTCTGATACCAAAGTTTACTCACAGTATAGATCGAAGCGTAGCCGGTGGTAAAAAAGTGTATTTCACAGATACAGGAATTTTGAATCTGATTACAAAAATAAGTCAGGGTCAACTTCTGGAAACCACAGTTGCCAATCAATTGCAACACTACGGCAAGCTTTCCTATTTTAATAAAAGAAATACAGCTGAGATAGATTTTATTCTCAATGATGAAATTGCACTGGAAGTTAAGCAAAAAGCCATTGAACCTGATTTATATAAACTTGAAAAGCTTGCAAGAAATCTTAACATCCATAAACATTATTTAGTAAGCAATACCCCTGTTCCTTTAAAGAATATTATATATCCCTGGTTTTTTTAGCTATTCATTGAAACAATATGGTTTCCATTAATAGCCCCATTTTTTCAGTTTTTAGTTTTATAAACTCCGCAAAGCCATTCTCGGGACGAGATCCCCTGTAACTCACTATAATCCTCGTAACCTCTGTCACCCCGTCTAAGTTACAGCGTCCTCCTCCCGTAACCCCTGTCACCCCCGTAACCGCGTAACCCCTTCCCATCACCTCTTCCACTCCCACAAAGACGAATTCATAATAAATGGAAAACCATGGAGTCAAACTCCATAATATACCATATATTTGTAATATGATTCAGCGAACAGCAGAAAAGAGACTTAAAAAATTATATGATTTATTTAAGGTAGTTGCGGTAACCGGACCACGGCAATCTGGAAAAACAACTTTAGTGAAACATGTTTTTCCTCATAAACCATACCTTAGTCTGGAGAATCCAGAAACAAGACAATTTGCGATGGACGACCCTCGCGGCTTTTTGTCTCAGTTTCCTGATGGAGCTATTCTCGATGAAGTACAACGAACCCCCCAGCTGTTTTCGTATTTACAGGAAATTGTTGATGCCAAAAAGGATAGCGGACAGTTTATTTTGACAGGTTCAAATAATTTTTTACTAAATGAAAATATATCACAGTCACTGGCAGGAAGAGTTGCCTTCTTGTATTTATTGCCTTTTAGTTATGAGGAATTAAAGAACGAGAGTTTTAAGGAAAAGGAATCCCAACCAGATGAAAATAGCTATATTCTAAAAGGTTTCTATCCTCCAATTTATGATATGAATATTCCGTCAAATGAATGGTTACCGGCTTATATTCGTACTTATATTGAAAGAGATGTTCGACAGATCAAAAACATTACGAATCTATTGGTTTTTGAGCGATTTATGCGATTGCTGGCAGGTCGTACGGGGCAAGAGCTAAATTATACCTCATTATCTGTTGAGGCAGGTGTTGATGTTAAAACAATACAGTCGTGGATTGGCATACTGGAAAGCAGTTATATTATTTTCCTTTTAAAACCCTTTTATAAAAACTACAATAAGACTATAGTCAAAAGACCGAAATTGTATTTTTATGATACAGGGATTGCATGTTCATTATTGGGGATAACACAGTTATCACACCTCGAAAATCATCCCTTAAGAGGAGCATTATTTGAGACTATGGTGCTGTCAGAAATTGTTAAAATGAAGTTTAATACCGGTTCAGAAGCTAAATTATTTTACTGGCGTGATAAAACAGGAAGAGAGATAGACTTACTTATTGATACATTAACAACTGTTATGCCCGTTGAAGTAAAAGTAGGAAGAACATTTCAAAAAGAGTTCCTGAAAAATATCCGCTATTGGATGAAATTAACTGGTGAGAAGCAGGCTAAGCTTATCTATTCCGGCGACGATGAGCAAAAGAGATCAGACGGTATACATGTGGTCTCCTGGAAACATTTATCTGGTATATTTGGTGGTTGAGTGGTTTTGTGGGTGAGTAAGTTGGGATTGTTCAGGAAATGGAGTTCCGTTTCTCCGAGAAGGTAAATCAAAAAATATCGTATTGACTGGATGCATTTATGCTATTTATAACAATTAATATTGCAATATTAATTATCTGTTTAAATTTTCAAGGTAAATGCAAAGAGTATGAAATACATTCATAGAGCTATAGAAGATATTAATCCCATTCATTTATTGCAGCTACTGTACAAAAAGGATGGCCAATGAAAAAAGAAATAGATGTTGTCGCCTTAGATGAACTGATAATTAAAATACAATCTTTGGTTGAAAAGAAGAAAGAGGGTTGAATAGCCGGTATTTTAAAACCTGACAGGTTTAATAATCTCATAAAAAAAGTCATACACAACAACAAAAAGTGCAGCACCTCCGGCGCTGAAGAAATCTGTGGGGCAATTTACCCTGGGTAGCAGGTACCCAGGGCTATTTAAGGATTACCACTCCGTGGTAAAGATGTTTGTGATGGCGTATGTTTAAAAAGTCAATAAAAAGAAATGATATGAAAAATCCAAAAAATGTTCAGCACCTCCGGAGCTGGGGAAATATCCGTTTTCTTACCCCGGACGGCGAGCGTCCGGGGCTATTCAACTGTTACCACGCTGTGGTAAAGATGTTATGATGGCGTATTTCCCCTGGGTAGCAAGTATACAGGGCTAATCAGCTATTACCACTGTGGTAAATTCCAGGACAATAAACGACATCACTTCCCATCACGACATCACTTCCC
>JAGLSB010000052.1 GCA_023135955.1 Bacteroidales bacterium
AACAGGAACTTTACCTCTGCTTTACAGCTACGACCAGGTTCAATCGTCAGATGCCCTGATGGCTCGGTTAAATTATGGCTACAGCGACAAGTATCTGTTAACATTATCGGCAAGAAGAGATGGTTCTTCTTTGTTTGGGTATTCCAACCCAAGATCAACTTTTCCTGCTGCTGCTGTTGGCTGGGTGATTACTGAAGAAGACTTTTTTAATATAGATTTTATAAATTTCCTGAAGTTAAGAACTTCCTGGGGAGTGAATGGAAACCGTGCAATTGAGAACTATGCTGCATTATCGAGAATTGCAAGCGATAAAACCTTAAATGCCGACCTGACCGGAGCTGCTATAATTACTCCTACTCTTTCAATTACTACAATGGAAAATAAAGGTCTGAAGTGGGAAGCTACTGAATCAATAAATCTTGGTCTTGACTTCAGAATTTTTGATGGTGTCCTGTCTGGGTCTCTTGATGCCTATACAACATCTACAACCGATGTTTTGGTAAATCGGGAATTACCATCTCTAACAGGTTTCTCAAGAGTATATGCTAATCTGGGAGAAGTTCAAAACAAAGGTTTGGAATTGACATTAAATAGCATAAACCTAAAAAGCAGCAATCTTGAATGGCGAACAAATTTTCTCTTTTCATTAAACAGAAATAAGATTATATCTATTACTGGTGAGAAATTGGATGTTCTTGATGATTTAGGGAATGTAATAGGACAAGAAGAAGCCAATGATATAGATAATAACTGGTTTATAGGAGAGGCAAAGGATGTTATTTGGGATTATAATAGTCTGGGAACATGGAAAGTTGGCGAAGAAATCGAAGCTGCTGTATGGGGTCAGGCTCCTGGAGATATTCGGCTGGAAGATATGAATAATGATACTGCAATGACTTTTGAAGATAAAGTTCATCAGGGTTACAGAGAACCACGTTTTGCCTGGACAATGTCCAATAATTTCTACTTCTTTGATAATTTTGAAGCCTCATTTGTATTATATTCTATGTGGGGGCAAAAGTCTTACCATTCTGCTGCAAAACACGATGGTAAAACCAGGGATCGTTATAATGACTGGGATATTCCTTACTGGACACCATATAATCAAATTGATGATTACACACGTTTAGCATCTTCTCCTCCTCAAGGAGTAGACTATGACCTTTGGTTTGATCGATCCTATATCCGGTTGGAGAATGTGGCTCTGGCATATCGTTTACCAGAGAAATTGTTGAATAAGTCATTCATTTCTGCTATGAAAGTCACATTCAACATCAGAAATGCGGCTGTTTGGGCACCAGGTTGGGAATTTGGCGATCCAGAGGATGGGACCCGGGCCCAGCGTATTTATTCTTTTGGATTAAATCTTAGCCTTTAATTTTTTAATAATGAATCTTAATACTTAAGTTATGAAGTTGATAGAGAAATATATAAAAATCTGGAGTGCAATAATTGCATTCCTATTGCTGGGCGCCTGCTCCGAAAGCTTTCTGGAGCCTCAGCCCTTATCATTTTTTGCTCCTGAAAATGTTCTTGTTAATGAAGAAGGACTCCAGGCAATTCTAGACAATGCACTGAGTGAACTGAGATATGAATATTGCAAGGATCAGGCTCCTTTTATCGTATTTATGAAATATTCTGATGTCGCTGTTGACGGAACGACTAACAGGACTGCTCCATGGCAGGATTTGAATAATCAAATGCATCCCGACGGAAATCATCCCGATTCCTATACCGCAATACCTTGGTACTGGGATGATTCCTACTTGATAATTAAGGATTGCAATACTGTTATTACCAGAATCGACCAGGCCGAATTCGAGTCGGAAGATTCAAAAAATGCCTTATTGGGCGGAGCTCTCTTTCTAAGGGCATTTCATTATTATAGTAAAACTTTGGGATATGGTGATGTTCCATTGGTACTGGAAGAACTTACTCAACCCAAAGTAGATTTCTATACAACTACTAAAGAATCTATTTGGGAAAAAATGATTAAGGATCTGGAATTTGCTGTGAAAAATGTACCTGAAGCCAATGTGGTAAACAGAGGCCAGGTTACCAGAGGCGCATGTAAACACCTCCTGGCAAAATATTACCTATTGGTTGGCAGATTCGATGATGCTATAAATATTGCTACAGAAGTTATTGATGGAGGAATACACCATCTAAATACTCAGCGCTTTGGTGTTGATGTGGACCTTCTTCCCGATAAAGATGTTGTCTGGGATATGTTTCGTGTTGACAATAAAAGTGTAGCCAGTAACACTGAGGGTTTATTGATGACAGTGGACCGTTATGGGACCGAAGGGGGTACCGGACAAACTGCGACCATGAGAAATACAGGGCCGGCTTATGGTCAGTCAGGAATGATAAAAACACCCGACGGGGCAAATGGAATGTCCGACACGCCAGGATTGGAATATGGTATTCTTGAAATGTACGGTCGAGGACAGGCCCGGGTACGGCCAAACGGTCATACTCAATTTGACGTCTGGAAATTTGATGGAGTAGAGGACACAATTGATTACCGTCACCGGTCAGACAATGGGAATTGGATCACTATGGATATGTTGGTTTATAACTCTCCAGCTCTTAAAGATAATAATGAATGGTACGGTAAAAATATAAGTTTGTACAGCGATGATGGTACGCTTTTATGCTTTGATACAATCAGATCATGGTTTAGTTGGCCGCATTACAAAGTGTGGATTCCGGATCCAGACGAAAAACAACCACGAGGTGGCCCTGGAGACTGGTATATTTACCGTCTGGCAGAAACTTACCTCCTGAGAGCAGAAGCTTATACATGGAAAGAACAATGGAAAAAGGCAGCGGACGATATTAATGTCGTTAGGCAAAGAGCCAATGCTCAATATATGTATGAAGCCAGTGATCTTCAAAGCCAACAAATTGCAGCAGTCCTGGATGAAAGAAACAGGGAGTTGTACTACGAAGAAATACGCAAGGCAGAATTAACCAGAATATCAATTATATACGCAAATACCGGAATTCAATGCTATAATGGAAAAACATATAGTATGGACAAGATTTCTGAGGATAACTTCTATTATGACAGAATAATGGCAGTGAGTGATTTTTATAATAAAGGTGTAATTACACGTACAGGCAACCCCTTTACAATTTCACCACATCATATTTTCTGGCCAATTGCTTCATATGCAATAAATGCCAATACAGCGGGAGTTATTAATCAAAATGAAGGCTATTACGGAACAGAAAAAAATGTTCCTCCTCTTGTGTACGAGGGAGATTAATTTTACTGAGCCAGTTAGACGTTAAGTCAATATAAAATTGAGGTTGATCATGAAGATGACAACCTCAATTTTTAAATAAATAAATCACAGATACAAATGTCAATTCTGAAAACTTGAAACAATAGAGAATATTAATAATTAAGCTATTTAGTAAATGGATTTAAACATTAATACCATCGATCTGATCATTATTGTCGTATATCTTATTGGTATTCTAATGATCGGAATTTTTACTGTTCGTTTGAAAAAAATGACAAGTGAAAGCTATTTTCTGGCAGGTCGTGGATTAGGTTGGGTGATGGTTGGAGCCTCACTTTTCGCTTCTAACATTTCCACCATTCACCTGGTAGGTCTGGCAGCTTCCGGTTACAATGAGGGGCTGGTGTGGGGTAATTTTGAATGGC
>JAGLSB010000520.1 GCA_023135955.1 Bacteroidales bacterium
AGTAATCATGCCGGCTGGATTTACTTTTCCTTCAGCCATCAGTTGAAGAGCTTCTCTCATATCTTCTGTATTCCCGCCACTTGTTCCAACTATGTGAGTAAAAGCATAATGAACATTATAAAAATTAAAACTTGCATTAAAATCAGGATTAGAAGGCCCGGCAAAGAAATTTAAACAACCGTCAAATGCAAGAATGTTATCACCCTGTTCAATAACCGATTTCACAGGGGCAAAAACAAAAACATCATCAAATCCTTCACCACCAGTAAGTTTCTTTAATTCATTTGTCGCATCTGAAAATCCTGAAGTATTGACATATTTTAATTCAATGCCCTGTTTCTTTGCTTCTTCCGGAGTATGTAATGATGCTGCTCTTGCTAATCTTTCCTCATCAATATCTGTAACTACCAATAATCCTGGTTTTCTATCACAATGTATTGCATAATCGATAGCCGCCAGTCCCATAGGTCCAACACCAGCGAGAATAGCCGTATTACCACCTTCCTTGATGCCCATATTATGCACGTAAGACCCAGCTATGGTATGGTAATTTGCATGAAATGCACCAATAACACAGGATAATGGTTCCGATAAGGAAGCAAGATAAAATGCTTCTCCCTCGTATGGAAGAAGACAATCCATCTCCATCACTTCATTTGGAATAAGAATATTTGTAGCATTCCCACCTATCCATCTGTATGAATAACCAGGGGCATCAAGACTTCCTTTGTAATTTAAAGCTGGCTGAATGCTGAATTTCTGGCCCTTCTTATATTTATGCTTCCATTTATCACCTACTTCAAGAATAATTCCACTGAATTCATGTCCTATAATTGTTGGGTTTTCTGAAATATCATTTGGGACACGTTTATGATCGCTTCCCTGTATTGCCGCTTTATATGACGACATGCATATACTATCGGATATTACATTTGCCAATATTTCATCATCCTTCATTTTTGGTAATTCAAATTCTTCTAATCTCAAATCAGACTTCCCGTAAATTCTAACCGCTTTAGTTTTCATGTGTATAATTTGTTACAAAGATATCGCTCCGCTGGAGCTTTGTTTTATTTCCACCTCTTTTCTACAAAGATATCGCTCCGCTGGAGCTGTATATGTGTTTCCTTTTTATTCTACAAAGATATCGCTCCGATGTAGCTTTGTTTTATTTGTTCATCTACATTATTTAAGCATTATCTGACCTCCGGTTACCGGAACTGCCTGCCCTGTTTCATATTCCTGATCGACTATATATTTAACCGCTTTCATAACATCTTTTGCAAGACAACCCCTTTTCATAGGAACCTGATCCTCATAATGCTTTTTAATATCATCGATGTTTTTTGCTCCTGGCACCTTCCCTGCCTTTAGATATTGAACAAATAATCCATTCTCAGAATCTGCCCATAATGGCCCCTCAAAAAAGTTACCCGGACAAATAGCATTTACTTTAATTTTATATGGTGCAAGTTCAAGTGCGAAAGATTGTGTGAGTCCAATACCACCAAATTTAGCACCTGAATAGGCAAAATTCCTGTTACTACCCACCAATCCTGATTTAGAATTAATTTGAATGATATCACTAAAATGCTCAGGATTATAAGAATTTTGTAATTTCATAATTTTCGATGTCTCCTTAGTACACAAAAAGAAACCTTCGTAATTCACTTTCGTCATTAGCTGAAAAGTCTCTGGATCCATTTCCTCCAAACTTCCCGCATGCAAAATACCTGCATTTGAAATAAACAAGTCTATTCCCCCAAAAAGCTCAACCGATTTTTTGATAAGCCTTCTTACAGAATTGATATCGCTAACGTCTGCCCTATGAAACTTTACTTGATTATTATTACAATTTTCCTCAATCCTTGTTGTGGCTATTTCTCCCTTTTCTGCATTTAGGTCAGCAATAACTACATTAGCATTATCTATTGCGAGCGAGTCGGCCAATGCTTCACCAAAACCCTGAGCAGCTCCGGTAATAACACAGATTCTTTGATCAAAAAGTCCTGACTTATCTGTTCCTGGTGAGATTTCTTTCTGATAATTCTCCACTTCACGATTTTCTATAAAAGTTATCTCACTATCCTCTAAAAAACGAGGACCGCCAAATGCCCTAGAGTAAAGACATATTTTAAGGAAGTATTCATAAACATCCAAAGCGAGCTCAGCATCTTCAGCCGTATCATCAACAGCTACAATCCCATAATCTTTTATCATAATGATCTTGGGAGGATATCCATTTGTTTTTATGAAATCAGGTAACTGAGATTGAAAATCATTGATGATGCTATTTGGACTTTCAGTGTTTTCAATGTACATGTAGGCCGACTTGCAATAAATAATATTATCTGAAGAAAAAGGTAAAGCTGCATTTTGAAAAGATGAATTATTTTTATAAAATTCAGTATGCAAAGCGCTATGCCTTATCTTTAAAATCTTCCTTTTTTCTACTGACATAATCATTCTCAAAGCTGGAATGAATTCAATAATATTATCGTTTAGTTCAAGCAATTCGAAATCTTCATACTCACCAATGGCCGATTCAATCTTTTGATTTATTGACTCATAGATCGTTTTTATCTCTTCAATATTATCAGATCCAACGAAAATCCCATGATTCACAAGAAAAATAATTTGCGGATCATGTCCATATTTCTCACGATAAGTTATTAATTCAGATTCAAGCTTTCTATTTAATGAATAAGCCGATGTATTGGGAATATACAGTACTTCTTCCCCGAACAAACTCAGGGTCATTTCCTCTGATTTTTTAGAGCAAATTAAAGCATTTACCAAAATTGGATGTAAGTGAACTATAAAATCGTAATTTATCAATTCATGAAGAAAAGTATCAACAGAGGGTCGTTTCTGAGAACTGGAAGGGATACTTGCTGAAATAAGATTATTATTTACTTCCAGATCACTCTTTTGTTCCTCAGCACTAAAAGTATTTTTTCTTATAGCTTGTACCTTTTTTCTGTCGAGCAAAACGAAACCATCCTCATCAATTGTTCCAAGGGCAGTACCGCTTGCCTTTATCAAAATAAAGTCATCATTTTTAAAGGAAGTATTTCCACCACCTGCCAAAGTGTAGTCTTTATTATTTCCGAAATATTTCGATACCCCAATAAGTTCTTTAATTTCTTTCTTCATAAATAATGATAATATTTTCAAAGTAAATTATTCTTCCTTCTCACAACTCAACTACTCAACCACTCAACTACTCAACTACTCAAC
>JAGLSB010000521.1 GCA_023135955.1 Bacteroidales bacterium
GTTAATATTAGTTTAACATCATCAAATTCCTTGTTCTTCTTCAGTTCAATAAATGCATCAACAAGAACTCCTAGTCCGTTTTCTTCATTCAGCCTTGATACATAACCTATATTTCTATCTTTTATACTGGGAGCAGCATATTTATAGTCTTCAGGATAAATGCCAATATGAACCGATTTAAGTTTTTCTTTAGGGAGATTCATCTTCTGCTTCATTTCTTTTGCATAGAAATCACTAACAGAAACAAAGGCCGCAACATCATTTCCTCTTGTTGACATAAGTTTCCAAACTTTGTCCCTAAAATCGGGTTCCATTACATCAACCCACACATCTTCATCCTGAAGTGAACAGATAACAGGAATATTCATTTTCTCCTTCAATCGATGTGCGAGTCCAAGCAGAAGTGCATTTGAAAGATGAATTATATCGGGGTCGCAGTTTGTGGCTATCCAATCTATCATTCTTTCCAGCTCTTCTTTCTGCTGACCTTCTTCACCGAGTAACATAGAAACAGTCATTTCTTCAAGCCCTTTAGCATTTGTACTCCCGGCCATACCGGCAGCAAGTTTTAGCATAATTCCTGAATTCAATAGCTTGTCTATCCATACCGGTGCCTTTCTGAAAACAGGAAACATTTGTTTTAAGTAGATACTTATGGCTCCATAAAAGACGGGGATTTCTTTTTCAAGATCATGTTCATCAGCGAATAGTGGAAGATACATTGGAAGCTTAACTACAGTGTGATCAGATTTCCTCATTCCTTCAACAAATTTGCTGTCTCTCAAGCAATTCCCGCAGTAGAAGCTACCCCCTGATCCGGGGATTATGTGCATTATTTTCATATTAAGTGCCTAAAGTTATAAGTGCCTAAAGTATTTAAAGTTAATTGAGAGAAAAGTTATAATTTGTTCTTCAACGCTTTGAATTACTTTTTAATAATTTCAGAATATTATGAGAAATCGCCTTGTACTTTATTACCCTTGTTAACTTAAGGCACTTTAAGTACTTAAGACACTTTAGTCACTTTCTTTCCCAAAACAATAAACCCTCCCATCATCAGCACCAACAAAAATATAATTATCTATAACGGCCGGATTTCCTGTAACCGGACTTCCTAATTCATAGCTCCATTCAGTCTTACCGCTATCCTTATTTAATAGTAATAAATCTCCACGAAGATTTGCAATTAAAACTTTATTGTCGACAAAAACAGGTGAAGCATCTACTCTTCCACCGGAGTTAATTTTCCATTCTAGTTCGCCGTCATTAATATTTAGACAGTAAACGTATTTGTCCTGGTTGCCAATATAGACTTTCCCATCATAGATTGATGGTGAACCCAGGAAAGGTAATTTGGAGGCATCGTTAATAAAACTCCATTTTATCTTTTGTTCTTTGAGGCTCAGACAAGAAAATTGTCCATCATAATCTCCCACGAAAGCGTTATTATCCTTAACAGCTGCTGAACTGGCGACATAAGTAGCCACTTCAAACTTACTAACTGATTTTCCATTCAGGGCATCAACAAGATGTAAATATCCGTCGCATCCACCAAAAACGGCTATACCATTATGAACTGAAGCTGCACCATTAATGTAATTATCAGCTTCATACTTCCACAGTCCTTTTCCGGTAACAGCATCAATTCCGTGCAGATAATAATCGTAGCTACCTACAATAATCACTGTCTTCAATCCAATGCTATAATAATTAGGAGAACCCATTATCTGGTTTTCGGCTTTATAAGTCCATTTAAGTCGACCGGTATTCAACTCGATGGCAAACAGACTGCCGTCCAGATTTCCCACATAAACCATATTACCTATAATAAGAGCAGGAGCTTCAATGCTATTCTCTGTATTGATTTTCCACTTCAGTTTTCCATCCAGTGTTAGACCATAAATATTTCCATCCAGAGATCCAACTACTACTATATTATTACAAACAACAGGAGGAGCTTTGATAGCATCACTGGTTTTAAAACTCCACAGCAAAGATGGATTTTCCGGTAGTTGTGCCGGGCTATATCCCTGTAAAGCAATATTCCCTCTGAAATTATTCCAGCAATCTGCTTTTTGTGAAAAGGAAATCTGAACCGAAGCAAAAAGTATTACGGTAAGAAGGGAAAATCTGATAAGCGATATTTTAATTTGTCTTAAATTCATTATTTTTTTATAGTTAAGGCTCCTGTAGGACAAGCTTCAGCAGCTTCAATGGCTACCTTTTCCAGTCCAATTTTTACAGATTTATTAAAAGGAACTCCAATTTCCACATCAAATCCTCTGCCAATAAATGTAAAACCATAATCTTCGCTATATTCCGCTGTAATCTGCACACATATTCCACATTTAATGCATTTAGCCGGTTCATAAATAACAGCATCATTCTGAAAATGTTTTACAATCTTTTTTCTTTCTGTTGAATAAAAACGTCTTTGATTCGCCTTATATTCCTCGGAAAGGTCTCTTAGTGCACAGTTATCAATTTCCCGGCAATCACAATGAAGACATCTTTTTGCTTCTTCTATTACTTGTTCCCGTGTAAATCCTGTTTTTATATCAGTTGGTTCAGCTCGTTTTCCTTCAACCGATTCCTTCATATATTCTCCAAATTCATCGGGTAATAATTTTCCGAATCGTGAATTGAACCTGCTGTGCTCTCCTTTTACTTCTTCACCTTTCAAATATTGGTCAACACTAAAAGAAACTTCTTTTCCTTGTCCTAAAGTTCTTATTGCTAGTTTTGTTGGCTTCAGAGCACTTCCTACCACAAAAATATTGCTTTCTTCAACCTGATAGCTATCCTTGTCGGCCTGAATACCGGTCTTAGTCATTTCAAGTCCCCAGTTTTGAACTCCACTTTCTCCCTTTCCTGTAGCTATAATTATTGCATCGGAATTGGATTTGATATTTTTGAAAAGAGAGGCATCAGTTTTAGTGTTCATATTAAATTTAGCACCTAGCTGTTTAATTACATCTACCTCCGAAGCCAGAACATCTGCGGGAAGGATTCCTGATTCTACCTCTGATTTAAGACTACCTCCTGGTAATTCGTTTCGATCGTAAATCACACAATCATATCCTTTTATTTGTAGAAAGTATGCAGCTGCCAGGCCTGCAGGACCTGCTCCAATAATGCTTATAGTTTTGTTTTGATTTTTTCTTTTCTCAGGAAGATATGTTGCTTCACCAGAAATATCCTCATCACCTGCCGAGCGTTTTAGAAGACAAATAGAGACAGGCTCATCAATTGTTTTTCTTCTGCAAGCTCCTTCGCAGGGGGCAGGACATACTCTACCAAAAACAGCAGGGAGAGCGATATCTTTTTTTACGACAATAAGTGCTTCATCGAATTTTCCCACTGCAAGAAGTCTGTTCATCAGGGGAATATCCATATGGGCAGGACAAGTAACCTGGCAAGGAGCCTCACAGTCGCCTACATGTTCGCTAAGTAAAAGATCGAGTGCTGTTTTTCTTGCTTCCTGGATTTCTTCATCCATACTTATTACTTCCATGCCTTCTGCAACTTTGATAGAGCAGGATGGGAAAAGTTTGCCATTCTTAGCGTCTTTTACCAGGCAAACCATACAGGAAGTAAGATGGTCTTTTCCCTCCCGATAGCACATAGAAGGAATATTGATACCTGTTGCTCTGGCTGCATCTATTACAGGTTGTCCTTCTTCAACTTCAATCGTTTTATTATCTAATTTAATTCGAATCTTCCCCATTTTATTTTGTTATAACAGCATCGACGGGGCATACCTGCCGACAGCTATCGCATTTTATACAAAGTTCCATATCAATGGTATGTTTCTCATGTGGAGTGAAAGGAATTGCATCTACCGGACATTCCTGAACGCAGAGTGTACAACCAATACAATCGTCGGTTATATCATAGCGGATCATATCCTGACATTTTCCAGAAGGGCAGACCCCATTAATATGAGCTTCATATTCTTCTCTAAAAAACTTTAATGTTGATAAAACCGGATTAGGAGCAGTTTTTCCCAGTCCACAAAGGCTTCCCTTTTTTGTCCATCCGGCCAGACTCTCTAATTCCTCAAGATCTTTTTCTACGCCTCTTCCTGTTGTGATTTTTTCCATTATCTCCAGCATACGTTTTGTTCCGATACGGCAGAAAGTACATTTCCCACAGGATTCATTCTGAGTAAATGAAAGGAAATATTTTGCAATATCTACCATACAATCTTTATCGTCGAGTACTACCATACCTCCCGAACCCATCATGGCACCTACTTCAGCGAGCGATTCAAAATCGATAGAAGTATCCGACATCGATGCGGGAATACATCCACCAGATGGACCTCCAACCTGAACGGCTTTGAATTTTCTTCCGTTTGCAACTCCTCCTCCTATTTCTTCTACAACTTCGCGTATGGTCATTCCCATTGGCACTTCAATCAAGCCTCCTCTTGCCACTTTTCCTGCTAAGGCAAATACTTTTGTTCCTTTTGATTTTTCGGTCCCAATTGTATTAAATGCTCTTGCATTCCGTAGGAGTATGTATCCAAGTTGCGCCAGAGTTTCGGTATTGTTAACCAATGTGGGCTTACCCCAAAGTCCTTTTATAGCCGGGAAAGGAGGTCTGATCCGTGGGAACCCTCTCTTGCCTTCGATAGAGGCAATTAATGCTGTTTCTTCACCACAAACAAAGGCTCCCGCACCTTGATATACAGATATATTGAAATTAAATCCGCTGTCCAGTATATTTTCTCCCAGATAACCTTCATCGTAACAAATTTGAATAGCTTGTTGAATTCGGGTTACAGCAAGTGGATATTCAGCCCTGATGTAAAATATTCCTTCATCTGAACCAACTGAAAAAGCTGCGATTATCATACCTTCAATGATACGATAGGGGTATGATTCAAGGAGCATCCTATCCATAAACGCCCCGGGGTCCCCTTCATCTCCGTTGCAGATGACATACTTTTTATCACTTTTCTCACCTGCAACAATTGTCCATTTTTGTGCTGTAGGAAATCCTGCTCCTCCACGTCCTCTGATCCCACTTTCCTTAATCTCATTAATTACCCATTTAGGATCTTTTCTTAAGCATTTTGCCAAAGCTCTAAAGCCAGATCTTC
>JAGLSB010000522.1 GCA_023135955.1 Bacteroidales bacterium
ACACCGCAGTTGTCAGCAGTAGTAGCTGTCCCCAGAACTACTCCACTGGCTGTACATTCTCCCGGATCGTTATTGACGGATACATCTGCTGGTGCTGTGATAGTTGGTACCAGAGTGTCTGTTACTGTCAAGTCTGCAGTACAAGTTGTGGTATTCAGTACATCATCAGTTACAAAAAAGGTGATGGTACTTACTCCAAGGCCTATCAATTCCCCGGCAACAGGTGATTGGGTAATTGTGAGAGATACATCGCAATTGTCTGTAGCAATAATTTCACCGATAAGATCCGGGACCGTTGCCTGGCAGGAAGCATCCGCTGAAAGCAATTTATCTGTTGCACAGCTTGTAATTTCTGGAGCAACCGTATCGACCGTTACCGATACTGCTGAAAGACTAAATGTTTCACCAACAAGATCAAACTCAACATAATAATCACCTGTAGAAATAGCAGTATAACTATAAGTAATCTCTCCAGAAATAGCAATACTATCCTTATACCATTGGTAATTGCTTGCTGTATCTTCCGTTGAAAGAATAACAGAACCTCCAGGACAAAAGCTTGTAACACCAGAGGTATCTATTTTATAAATTCCTCCGAGAAAAAACTCTCCAATACCGCTAATGATGAGTTCATCATATCCATATTGCTGACAGCTGTCAACTGGTTCGGTACAATCAAAATCTTCATAACCATCCCCTGTTTTCAGATCCGGATCGGGATCGAAAATATATAACAGGCCATCATTGTCAAAGCTCCCCTGATCGTCAGCCCCAAGCATCTCCCAATTACCTGTCACCACCATTACGCCTCCGTTTGCAACATCTACCTTGTTCCACATGGAGTAATCTCCCTTGACAATCAGGATCGCCCCACTGCCCAAATAAAGATTTGAATTATTTCCCAGGTCAAGATTTCCATAAATAACAAGCGTATCAAAAATATACAGATCTCCAAGATTAAAACCCAGATCTCCATAGCGATTGACCAGACCATATATATTTATATCGATATTCAATCCTGTTGTGTCCGGAGCCGTACCCGATACCCATGTGGAATTGCTGGTCCAGTTACCTGTATGGTTGTCAAGGCTTGTTTCCTGTGAGAAAGAATATTGCATAAAACTGGTAAGTAATACAAACACCAGTATACGGGCAATGCCAGTCAACCGTCCACACAATTTAAATAGCAGATATTTCTTCCTGTATATAATATTTCTTTTCAAGTTCAGGCTTAGTAATTAATCTATTTTATAGTACAAAATTTAACATTCCAGTTTTGGCCGGCGCTATAGAGATCATATCCACCATCATCAAGAAACAAACCTGAATTAGTAATAACTTTTTGTCCGCTATTAATTCCATCTCCTAACCAATATTCAGGCAAAGTTTGAGCATAGGTTGTTAAAGTCGCAAAAATCAATACTCCTGACCAAATAATCTTTTAAAGTATTTTATTCATAAAAAATCAATTTACCACTCTCACTAACAAATTTAATAAATTTCAAATTTTAAACCAGTATTAAATATATTAATATATTTTAAAATATATGCACAGTTTATCATTTATAGTTTATACCCGATTTATTTACTTTAGGTTGTAATTAATTCTATTAATTCCGTAGTTGTCAATTTTCAGGTGACGAACGTTACAATATTAGTGCCTGAAAATACCGACAATAAGGTGAGTTTTTATTTCAATATACTTTTAGTATTTCATTTATAGAAAAACAGACTAAATTTGTTAGTAAAAAAAGGAATGATTTTTGACGACACAAATAGTATTCAATATTTTTATGCGATATTTAGATCAAAATGATAAATAGGCTCATTTACACAATTGTAATTACTTTCATTTTCCTGTCTGCATCTGCCCAGACAGAAAAACAATATAATGACACAAGTTATTTCATTCCATATGATGATGATTTTAATTTGATAATGTCAGCTTCTAAAGGACATGTTAAAAATGTTATGTCCCTGCTAGAAAGAAAGGCAGATATTAATGCTGTAACTGTTGATGGTATATCTGCTCTTATGTATGCCACTGAAAACAGAAATTCCGAGATGGTAAGCCTCCTTCTAAGAAATGATGCTGAACCAAATCTAAAACCATATAATGGTGTTACTGCCTTAATTAGTGCCTGTCAGTCAAATTATTTTGAAATTGCAGAATATCTTATTACAAACGATGCAAATGTAAACTTATCAGATCAAGAAGGTGCTACTGGTATTCATTATGCTGCAGCCTATAATTATGATGATTTAGTTGAGATGCTAATATTCTTCAATGCTGATTTCAAAAAAACAGATAAGGATGGTAATCCACCTATAATAACAGCAGCTTTCAATAATTGTTTTGAGACAGTAGATATTTTATTAAGTAATGAGGTTGATATAAATACCAGAGATAAACAAGGCTACACTCCTTTAATGGTAGCGGTTCAAGAAAACAATGAATCTATTGTTGAATTACTTCTCACCCTGGGAGCTGATGTCAATTTAGTTAATAATGGTGGTATGACAGCTCTCGGACTTGCAATAAAAAGTGAACTTTATGACATTACTGAAGAACTAATTAATGCCGGTGCAAATGTAAATCATAAAATTAGTAATAATCAGAACCTATTAGAGCTTTCACGAGAAATCAAGGATGATGAAATTACTGAACTCCTGATTACAGAAGGAGCCAAAGCAAGCATTTATCCAAACTTTAGCAAGTTTGCAATAGGTACCAGCCTTTTGTTCAGTCCAGATGAATTCATGACTGATTTGAATATTGACTTCCTGGACATTAAATACAATACTGGATTAAATGCTGGGTTTCATTTTAGACCTCGCGCAATAAGGGTTAATACTAAAGTCATAAACGATACTGCATACCAATACTGGGAGCGTAGATTTGCTTTTCATGTCGGTTTTGAAAAACGGTTTGCCCTTATTTCTCAAAAACATTCACAATCAGGTCCGATTATTGGAATGAATGCTGTTTATACTTCTGGAAGTTACCGTGGAAGCAATATTAAGCCCGATCCTTTATACATTTTCAATCCTTCTGCAGGATGGTATTATATGAATAATATTATTACTTTGATTGCTGCTTATCATTATATGGATTTTGGTATTCTGGATTCTAGTAAGGGTAAGATGAGTGTCAGTTTAGGCTTTAATATTAATACAGCAAGAAAGAAACTAGTTGAAAAGAGCATACCCTGGTTAACTTATTAGATTAAAAAATGATGACTTACTTAAAAATATCTGCAATCTTAATCCTATTCGTAGCTGCTTTTTCCTGTGAGCAAGAAGATTTTACATTTAATGTGAACTGCAACGAATGCTATTACCCAGAACCAGATACGGCTGATCTCATTATGAATTTTACTATAAATGAGGAAAATCCTTTTGTTCCCTTTATTCTATACATGGGAGACGTTGAAGAAAATAAGATTGATTTTATCGATACTGCTTATTCTGAGGAAGAATATCTCGCATCAGCAATTGACGTTGATTATTCCATAAAAGCTTTCTATAAAAAAGGATCCCAAACAATAATCGTAGTTGATGGTGATAAGCTAAAAGCATCGAGAACAAGCGAAGTTTGTGATTACGAATGTTGGATAATTAAAGGGGGTGTTCTGGATTTGACCTTAAAAGATTAACCCCTCCTTCCTGGTATCTTAAGCAAAGTTTTATAAATAAATTTATTGAAAATAATACTTACTCTGTAGTTGAATACATATATTGAATTATAATACCGTGATGGCCAGCTAACTTTAGAAATTTCCTCAATATGCTTATTAATACTTTCCGGAAATAATTCATTCCAAACATAATCATAAAGCTCAATATCCAATTTATTATATTTCCTGATAAGTTCCATTTTAACCGGATCATTTACTATCTCATCTTTTATGGTATTATCACTAGCAATGATCTGTTTTTTATATTTCAGATTTAAAGGATGCGGTGATAACACACTCAATAATTTCATCGAATCTTCAAATCGTTCTGTTAAACCAACGAAAAAGTATTTCTCTTTTAAAAGTTGCCTGGCTTTTTCAGCATTATCCTCTCCCGCAATACGCTTTACCTGAACATTCTGCTTCTCACCATTTGCTATCCATTCCTCCAAAGACAAAGTATTCCCCTGTCTTAAAGTATTATCCTGAAAGTTTGAAATGCAGCGCATAACAGGCTCTCGCAAAAAAGTCATGTATTGAAGATTATTACCTTGAATATGTTTTGTCGGTTCAATAATATTATGACCTGTTATGCTTTTTAAAGATGGGAATACTTTTTTTGCAAATTTTAGATCCCTTGTCGTAAATGGATTTCTTTTGATAGAATTAGCATCACATTGGGATATACCAAAACTGTTTCTCAATATGAATTTAAAACTTGTACCAGCGGTTTTTTCATTATGGACAAATACAAACATATTATTGTCTTAAAATGCTTCTATCTCATATTTACTAAAAATCTATACCTTCTTATTTGGTAATTCAAGACCATATCCAGAAACCTTGTCTTCTCGTTTGAGTAAAAATGCAAAAAACAATCCCAGGATTCCTAAAACTGTAAGCATAAGAATTGGATTGGTATAATCATACGAAGCTGTTCCGGCAGCTAGCGCTTCAGATGTGATATTAGGATTGGATAAATCAAGTACTTTACCTATAAGCATTGGGAATGCCCATAGTCCAATATTCTGAATTGAGAACATTAGTCCGTAGGCAGAACCCAGCCTCTTTTCAGGTACGATTTTAGCGACCGATGGCCACATAGCAGCTGGTATTAAAGAGAAGGCTACACCAAGTAAAAACATAGGGATGTAAGGGGTAATATTTGTTAAAGAAAATATAAGATGAACTAAAATAAGCAATATAGAGCCATATATCATCAATGATGCACTTTTCCCTTTCCTATCAGTAAAAGTCCCAAACAAAGGTGTAAACAATATAGTGCCAAAGGGAAGAATAGAAGTAATGCGACCTGCAAGCTCATTATCTAGTCCAAACTTATTGGATAACAAATCTGGTGCGTATTTTACAAATGGGAAAACTGCACTATAAAAAGTCACGCATAATAAAGTAATATAGATGAAAGAGCGATTAGTTAAAAGCTTTCCAATATCAGCAAGGCGAAAAGGTTCCTCCTCTTCTTCAGTAGCTGAAGACTCAAGTTGTTTATCAAGCTTTTTATCATAAAACATATATACTATAAAAGTCAATAAACCAATAAGTAAAAGCATTGTACCAAACCAAATGGCAGGATCTATCCTATTTGTATTCTGCTCAATACTTGGGCTAATTAACATCGCAGCAGCCATTCCAAGTCGTCCAAAAGCCAGGTTCATACCAAGAGCAAGAGCTAAATCTTTTCCTTTAAACCACTTCACTATAGCTTTTGTAAATACTACAATACTGGTTTCTGCTCCAAGTCCGAAAAGAAAGAAACCTAGCGTCATCATTTTCAACGATGGTGGTAAGTTTTTGAAAATACTGTTCATGAAGTTATATCCGGGACCGCCAGACAGAAAAGTATCACTTGCACCATAAGCTGTTAGTGCCGACCCAAGAACCATAAATCCTACGAAAACAAATCCTGTAATACGTATACCTATTTTATCCAGAACAATACCCCCAATGACCGCCATAAGAAGAAAAACGTTTGGAATAGAATAAGCTGAAACAAAAAATCCGTAATTGCTTGAACTCCAGTTTAATTGCGTTTCCAGGGTACTTTTTAATGGTGATAAAGCATCGTAGAAATAATAATTGGCAAACATTGTAATACTAACTAATATCAGCATTCCCCATCGAATCAGAGCAGATTCGTTCATAGCTTTTTTCAGATCATTCATAGTCAAATGTTTTAATTTGGGCTCTAAAATAGTGAAAAATTGGAGAGTCGCTGGAGTCTGACGAAATTTTGTTTAAAAATGATGTTTTTCAATTAGTGGGGGATTTTGTTGCTGGTTGCTGGTGTGTGGTTGTGAGATGATGTGATGATGTGGCGCCAGTCATTGAAGCGGAGCCGAAATGCAAGCCAGTTAACTCCTAAACTCCAAACTTTAAACCTCTTAAACCTTAAACCTCTTAAATAGTAACCGGTAACCAAATAATTTTCCTGACAATAAATATTATATATTCAACTACTACCACCACTTCTCTTGCCAATTAAACTAATAAGCTTAATTTTGCATACTGTTACAGCGCTTTGAGAAATTCAGTCAACTGAGTAAAATAAATTATTTCAGTAATAGAAGA
>JAGLSB010000523.1 GCA_023135955.1 Bacteroidales bacterium
GGGCATTCTTCCAGATGAAATCAGAGCCATTAAATTTTCCCTTTTCCTATCCAGGTCGCTTGAATCATAAAGAGCAAATATTTTAATAACTCCATTTTTCCATTCAGGATGCCCCAATATTATATAACTGAGAAGAATCATTAGATTAGCATTTTCATAATCGGAACTGGTAATCCATATATGTATCTGACTCTTATAGCCATATCCTTTATATGAGGTATGAAGTACACAAATATCAAATCCTGTGGCAAGTAAAAGGTTGTATGTTTTTAAAGCATCATTCAGACTTTCGGGGTGAGTACTTGAAAATTCAAAGAGGATCATATTATTTCCTTTCCCGCTAATTCCTGATAACTGGATGACCTGTGCTATAGCTGAAATGTATGATGGACTTATAATAGTATCAAGATAAACACGGCTTTTTGACCCAGAGGCTAGGTTTATCAGATGGTCAAGAATCTTTTTGGATTCCTCATTGGTCTGTTCTGAGAGAACACCTTTTATATAATGAATATATGTTCCAAAACCATATTTGAAAGATATCCAACGAAGCATATCAAAGGCTGATCGTCGAATAAAAGTATCCTGGGTTACGCAAATTGCAAAAGGCCTCCAGTTTTTATCAAGATCTTCTTTGTTTGCTCTCTGGGCAAGAATTTGAAGCTGTCTGGATAATTGAAAAATAACTCCTCTGAATAATTTTTCAAAGCCTTTCTTTTCTTTCCTGTAAGAAGTAACCCAAATATAGATTAATGTCATTATACTCAATGACAGGATTGCATATGGCATATTCATTTTAAATATTAACCATATTGACAATACGCCACCAAGAAGTGATAAATACCATTTCGATTTAAAAGTTGGTCTGTAGGAAGGGTCGGCCGCAAAATGTTCTAGCAAAGAGATTATACAAATCGCACCATAAGTTAGAATGAAAAACATGGAGATTATTTGCGCAACGAAGTTTATATCGCCAATGATCACAAAAAATAATGCGATAAAAGCTGTAATCCATGAGGCGTTGATAGGTTCATTATATTCTGAATTTCCTTTTGAGAGCCATTTATTTAAAATGTGTGTAGGAAAAATGCTATCAACCCCAAGTGCCTGAAGAGTTCTGGGTGCTACAATAATAGAACCGATTGCTGATGACAAAGAAGCCGCTGCAAGTCCGATGGGAATTATTGGTCCCCAAATAGCAATCCTCTGCATAATAAGTTGATCGGAAGCAAGGTCTTCAGGACTGGCGGATATAGATAATTTATATGCCACGAAGACATAAACAAAAAATCCGGCAACAGTAGCCCATAAGGTACCCTTTGGGATAGACATGGATGGATCTTTCAAATCACCTGAGAGTCCGATTCCGGCTGCAATTCCGGTAAAAGCAGGAAATATAATAGTAAATACATAGAAAAAGTTGTCCGGATTAGTGATCTTGTCTGCTAAGTCGAAGCTAATATTATCACTCACTGGTTTCCCTAAAAGAAAAAATAATATGGAAGTAAATAATATTACGACAACGACATAAAGAGCCTTCATACCAATATTTGCGCCACGCGTTAACATAAGCAGCGAAATGGTAAGCATGACAGGTATGCTAATCCATCTTTTATCAATTATGGGGAAGCCATAATCAATATTTAACCATCGGATAATTGGGTCGGCTGCCTCAGAGAATGCAATGATATAAAAACTTACACTGATAGCCTGTGCTATGAACAATGCAATTCCAATTGCAGCTCCTATATTTAGTCCGAAGGATCTGGAGATTATAAAATATGCTCCACCACCTTGTACTTTTTGGTTGGTTGCAATTTCAGCTACAGCCATAGCCGTAGGTATGGTTACAGCATGCCCCAGAATAATTATCATCAAAGCTCCGATAAACCCAAGGTGCCCCACAGCATAACCGAAGCGCAGGAATAAGATAGCCCCCAAGATTGTTGAAATGGCAGTCATGAAGACCGGCATTGTTCCAAAGTTTGCTTTTTTATTGACCAGGGCGGGCATCGTTCTTTTTTAATTTTAGATGTGAGTAAGAAAATAAGGTCAAAATATTTATTATCCTGCTTCTATTATTTATATTTACAGGAAAACAGATATAAAGATAAGAGTAAAATTAAAAAAATGAATTAATAAAATTTGACATCTATGCCACCAAATACGACATCGATTCTGAGATCCAGATAGGGATTCTCTTTATCCAAATTAGGGCTTTCATAATAAGAGCTCCCAAAAACTACAGAGTTTCCATTTGGTAAATTTGCACCAGCGAAAGCAGCATCCACTTTAATACGAACAGGCATATCCCGAGGAAGCTTAATAACGGATCCTCCAAAGACCGTACTTACTTTAATAGTTTTTTTTCCATCTTCAAGATCTAAATTCCGAAAATCATATGTTCCCTTTCCAAATACAATATTGTATTCTTTATGATTTTCGAATTGACTATAGTTGCGCTCACCAAAAACCACATCATTTTCCCCTGCCGTGAAGTTTAAAATTCCAAAGCTTCCAAATAATAATCGAAATCCTAGAAAAATAAACACAAAGGCGATGAAAATCTTAAAAAGAGGGAAGTCAATATTAAAGATAATTCTAAATATAAAACTTAATCCAAGGATTATTAACAATAATCCCCAAAACAAACCTGAGCCCATTTTCATGTTTTTTTAGTTAATATTTAACCAAATGTACTGAAAAAACACATATTTAAATCAAGAATCTACGTTTTTTGAGGCTAAGAAAGTATTGCTTCATTTGCTGAGGACCCCTCTTTATACAAAATAATGGGGTCTTTATGTATTATAGCTTTGAAAATTATGTATTTAATAGCTCTCTTGATATTTTTGATTAAACCTTAACAAACCTAAAAATCGGAAGCTATGCTTGAAATAATGAACTTGGATGGTGAAACACTTTTTAAGCGAAAGTTTACAAAAAAATTTGAAGAATTAGATACCGCACGAATTCCCCATGGTGTCTATTTTGTAAAAATACAACGAAATGATTGTATTGAAACGATGAAACTCTTCGTGAGTTAACCCTGATGATGATTGGCCGCTCTGTGAAGAGCGGCTTTTTTTTATACAAATTTTATCGGTTCTTTCACTTTTACTTTTAGTAAAGAATAATCCAGCACTTCAAGAACATTTTTGATAAAATGGAAATTCAGACCAGTTTTGTACATATCCTTTATTTCTTCAATATCTTTTCGGTTCTCTTTTGAAATGATTATTTCCGTAATTCCAGCCCTCTTTGCAGCCAGTATTTTTTCCTTTATCCCACCAACTGGCAGAACTTTCCCCCTTAATGTAGTCTCACCAGTCATCGCCAGATTTTTCTTTACTTTCCTCTGAGTTATAGCCGATGCTATAGAGGTAGCCATTGTTATACCAGCTGAAGGACCGTCTTTTGGTATAGCACCTTCAGGAATATGAATATGAATATTCCATTTTTCAAATATCTCTGGATTTATGTTAAGTACTGATGCGTGTGATTTAATGTATTCTAATGCAATTGTTGCTGATTCCTTCATAACATCTCCAAGATTCCCGGTGAGAGTTAAAATTCCTTTGCCTTTGCTTAAACTTGTTTCAACAAATAATATTTCTCCACCAACAGATGTCCATGCCAGGCCTGTTACAACTCCGGCAAATTCATTATTTTCGTAGCGGTCTTTGGAGAATCTTGGGAATCCAAGAATATCTTTTAGATCGGTAGGATTAATATTTTTTAAGTATTCTTCTTCAAAAGCTATTTTTTTAGCAATAACACGTGTAACTTTTGCAAGTTGCTTGTCAAGCTGTCTAACTCCAGATTCGCGGGTATAAGATTCGATGATTTTTTCTAAAGATTTCTTTGAAAACTTTAAATCATTTTTCTGTAAACCATGAGCCTCTAGTTGCTTTGGGACTAAATGCCTCTTTGCAATTTCAATCTTTTCTTCAATAAGGTAACCTGATACATCAATCAGCTCCATCCTGTCAAGTAAAGCAGGATTAATGGTACTTGTTGTATTGGCTGTAGCAATGAACATTACTTTTGAAAGATCATAATCGAGTTCCAGGTAATTATCGTGGAAGGTTGAATTCTGTTCAGGATCCAGAACTTCTAAGAGGGCAGAAGCAGGATCACCATGAGAGTCTCTGCCGACTTTGTCAATTTCATCCAATACAAATACAGGATTAGAAGACTTAACCTTTTTAATATTTTGGATAATTCTTCCCGGCATTGCTCCTATATATGTTTTCCTATGACCTCTAATCTCAGCTTCATCATGAAGACCGCCAAGCGAAACTCTTATATATTTCCTGCTTAATGCTGCAGCTACTGATTTACCGAGCGATGTTTTCCCTACACCCGGAGGACCTACCAAACATAGTATAGGAGATTTCATATCACCTTTTAATTTCAGAACTGCAAGATGTTCGAGAATCCTGTCTTTGACTTTCTCAAGTCCGTAGTGATCTCTATCAAGAATCCTTTCCGCACGTTTGAGATTGAAATTATCCTTTGTAAATTCATTCCAGGGTAAATCCAAAATCGTTTGAACATAATTTAATTGTACTGAATATTCTCCCGCAGCAGGATTCAGTCTGCTTAATTTTTCAAGTTCTTTTAAGAAATATTCATTGACTTCTTTTGACCATTTCTTTTTTTCGGATTTCTTTTTATATTCTTTTATTTCTTCATCCAGGGGACTTCCGCCTAGCTCATCCTGAATTGTCCTCATTTGTTGATTAAGGAGGTATTCACGTTGCTGTTGATCTAAATCGGTTCTTACCTTTGATTGAATATCATTTTTAAGCTCAAGCATCTGAACCTCTTTGGAAAGATATTCTAGAAGCTTAATTCCTCTCTCTTTCAATTCGTTAATTTCAAGAAGCTTTTGTTTCTCTGGAATTTTCATGTCATTATTAGACGACAGGAAGTTTATAAGAAAAGAAGAGCTCTCAATATTTTTTACTGCAAAAGTGGCCTCAGGAGGAATATTCGACGATAATTTAATAATCTTCATCGATAAATCTTTCAAGGAACCTACAATAGCCTTTAATTCATCTATGTCGCCAGATTTTATATCTTCTAATACATTGATTTTAGCGAGGAGATATGGATTATCACTTACGATATCAGAAATTTGGAACCTCTTTTTACCCTGAATAATCACTGAGGTTGTCCCATCAGGCATTTCAAGTATTTTTAATATCTGAGCAACAGTACCAATATTGTATAGATCTTTTAATTCCGGATTTTCAATTTCCGGATTAATCTGTGCCAGAGTTCCAATAATTTTACTTTTCTGATAAACATCTTTGATAAGACTTAGCGATTTTTCTCTGGCAATAGTTATTGGAATTACTACACCAGGAAATAAAACCATGTTTTTTAGTGGAAGAATAGGTAAAACATCAGGAATGTTTAAATTTTTTAAGTCATCTTCCCCTTCATCCGTAACAATAGGAATAAATTCTGATTCCTCACTAAAAGCATCCTGTGACAAAAAGCCCGTATAATTTAAATCTAAATTCTTCTTCATATATCCATAATCCTTTTAACTGACAAATAGTCGGTTAATCTGTTAAAATATTCAATTATTATTAAGGTTGTATAACAACTCAAGTCCTGTGCCAAACCTGGCTATTTGAGACAATGTTTTATTTTTTCCTGTACTTTTCTGTCAGTTTGTACACTTCTGTAAGAATATCTTTTTCAATGTCATCAAATATTAAATTTCTGCGGCTCATTACTTTTTCTACTACCTCAAAAGCCTTTGGGAGGCTATAGTCTGTAAATCCATGAGGACCGCCCCAACTAAAGGATGGAATAAAATTTCTTGGAAATCCAGACCCAAAGATATTTGCATTCACACCAACTACCGTTCCTGTATTAAACATAGTATTTATGCCACACTTTGAATGATCTCCCATAATTAAACCGCAAAATTGTAATCCAGTGTTGGTAAAGCGATCGTTGCGATAACTCCAAATCTTCACATCGGCATAATTGTTCTTTAGGTTGGAATTA
>JAGLSB010000524.1 GCA_023135955.1 Bacteroidales bacterium
AGAGCCAGGGAGGGGTAATAAACAATGGAGGAAAAGAACTCAATTAAGAAAATAACTTGGCTTATATACTAATTAAAACATGAAATAATCAAGGCTAAAAATTAATCTCAAGGGATGATAGTAATTTGGATGTCCCTATCTGAACATTAAATTAAATTATAAACAGATGAAAAAATTAATTCCAAATTTAATCTTATTTACAGTCCTTTTATTACCATTCTCTGGTAGTATGAATGCACAGGAACTTGATCATGATGGAAATATTTTAGAAGTACTTGATCAGATTCACTTTACAATCATAAGCAATACTGCTATGACATTTGACTGGACTGGTACGGCTGACCATATTAGTTATGGCACTGATCCTAAAAATCTTAGAAACAGAGTTGATGGAGTACATCCTGAATTTTTACCTGTTAAATCCCCATGGGATTCAAGTCCGGGCCCATATTGGGAGGCAAAACTAACGGAACTAGAAGTTAACACGCTCTATTATTATAGAATTGGTAATAGCGGTAGGGTATATGAATTCAGAACCCCTCTCGAACCAGGTATGGCTAATTTTAAAGTTTGTATTACAACCGATATGCACGAAAGATCAGCCGAGTGTGTGGCAATGTTTTATCAGGTTGCTCAGTTAAAACCAGATTTTGTTATCAGTACTGGCGATATTACAGGAGCCGGACCAGGTGGTCAGCAGGAGGTTGAATCACGTTTCCGTGATGCAATGCTGTTTTCACAAACAGCCCCCTGGATGCCTGCCTGGGGAGATCACGATTGGGAATATGATGATTTTGATGATCTGCGGACATTGAAAGGACGCTTTGATATACCTAATCCGGGTACCATGTCAGATTCCCCCAAAAAAAGTTGCTGTGGAGAAGACTGGGGATGGTTTGATTATGGCAATACAAGGTTTATTAGTTATCCTGAACCTTATACTTCTAAAACCTGGACCGAATGGAAATCTCAGGTCGAAGCTATATTCTCAGAGGCACAGAAAAATCCGGATATTAAGTTTATTGTAAGCTATGGTCACAGATCATCTTACACAAGCACTGCTAATCGTAATGGGGGAGATAAAAGGTTGAGGACTGTATTGGATGATCTCCGAAAATCAAATTCTAAATATGTACTTGATCTTAGCGGACATAATCATCAATATGAAAGGTATCACATAGAAAATGGCTTGACCCATATTGTCAATAGCCCTACTGGATCATATTACCACGAAGGATGGGAAAGTCCAAAAAAACCCGAAAATTGTGCTTTTCGAGTAATCCACTATAGTATTTTGGTGTTAGAATTTACAAATAATGAAATCCGGGGTGAATTACTCTGTTCAGTGCACTGTATGAAAAGTGGTGATCGCGATTATATGCCTCTTGAAGATGATGTATGTGATGAGCCGGGCACCGTATTAGATTCATTTACGATCACACATTAAAAATAAAATATCAGTTTATAACCATTTGAAATATCCAAGGTAAATAAGAAACATTTATTATTAAAACGAAAACATACATTGAGATGACAATTTGGATGCTCGTATCTACACCCCTCCTCACAATGTACATCGGAACCCCCTAAAGGTGAAGGCAATTGCTTCGAATGAAGCTCATCAATAAACGACAAACCATTCCCTCCACTTTAGGGGAGGGCAAGGGAGGGGTGATAATACGTGAAATAATCTCACCTGTCCCAGTTTATACTAGAGAAAACAAAAATAAACTATAAACACATGAATAGAATAGGATTAAAATCACAAAAAGTAATTATCCAAATATTAATAGCAGCAGCAATTTTATCAGGTTCTTTATTCGTAAATGCACAGTCTGTCCCAGTAATGCTAAAGCAATGGGGTGAATTTGGTGATAAGCCGGGGCAGTTAAAATTTCCTGCCATGATTACAGTTGATAATTCCGACAATATATACGTGGTTGATCAACATAATCATCGGATTCAAAAATTTGATTCCCAGGGAAATTTTATTCTTATGTGGGGTTCTCAAGGCAATGAGGAAGGGGAGTTTAATTATCCATACGGTATAGCAATAAACTCCAAATCTGAGGTTTTTGTTTCGGATATGAACAATCACAGAATCCAGAAGTTTTCTGCCGAGGGGAAATTTATTAATTCAGTTGGCAGCTATGGGACAGAAGATGCTCAGTTGAAATATCCATATGGTATTGCAATTGATGAATCGGATGTATTATATGTAATAGATGCATTCAACTATAGAATACAAAAGTTTAATTCTGATTTTAAGTTTTTATCTAAATGGGGTTCTGAAGAAACAATAGGATTTAGATTATATATGCCTCATGAGATTGTAATTGCACAAGATGGAAATGTGATTCTTAGCGACAGACAAAATCACCGTATATCCATATTTTCTAAAGATGGAGAATTAGTTAAACGATTTGGTGAATTTGGAGAAGGAAAAGAAAGTGCAGGTCAACAATTTAGTGAACCGCATGGAGTGGCAGTTGGTATAAATGGGGGAATATTTGTAGCAAACCGTTATAATTTCCGCATTAATAAATTTGACAAGGATGGAGAATATCAGTACGGCTGGGAGACTTCTGGAGTTTTTGACGACAGTAAGCATTTTCCCCTGGGAATAGTAGTGGGGAGTGATGGAAGCGTTTATGTTACAGATCATTATAACCATTGTATACAGAAATATAAGCAATAGAAAGGAAGGGAGAAGGATTGGGAGATAGGATTGGGAGAAAGAAAAGCTGTTACACAAAGAAGCACAAAGTTTCACAAAGGAAGAAAGACTATTAATAACTCAATAAGAATAGTAAAAGATAATAGTATAAATTTTATCCATGAAAAAGATAACTTTATTAATCGCCGGTTCCCTTCTGATAATTTTCAACTTTAGTTGCAATTCTGATCAGACCACCACAAAATTATCTGAGGAGATTTCTGAAAACTACAATCCGATGTATTGGATTGAAGGTGCCTATCAACCAAGAGAATCAGAGGAGGCCAGATCCTATGAATCTGTAAAAACTATTATTGATGATGTTCATGAAAAGGGCTGGCACGGAATCTTGTATTGGGGAGCCAGCCGGGATGGGGCACAAATGAAATATTTTTACAATTCTCCTTTTCTTAAGAAACAGAGTTGGGCTGGAAATGAATATGACGGTCTCACACCGCTTGTGAAAGCTGCACATGAAAAAGACCTTAAAGTTATGGTTAACATGGAAGGTGTTAATCCCTACCATTGGGAAAAGTATCAATGGACACCGGAAAATATCAAAATAGTTGCTGAAGATCTTGC
>JAGLSB010000525.1 GCA_023135955.1 Bacteroidales bacterium
CTATTCAATAGAAAAGCCACACCTGAAGAGAGGTCACCTTTTTTAAAGGGAACATACAAGCAGGAAATAGAAAATGGAAAGCATAAAGGATATAAGATTAGATAGGATATTTTGGAGTAGTGCTAACTGATATACTGTTTTCCATACCGGAAACCTGTAAAATAATTCATGGCCGTATGTATCACTTTTTCTGAAATTTATCCGAATTTATTCGTATAAATATACAGTAATCTGGAAAGAATGTAATGTTTCTGCCATGCCCCTTCTCAACTGTTTCATTTATGGAATCAGGATGTTGTCTAAGGAAGGCATGGTCGACATTTTCCTTTAAATAGCTCAGATTGCTTTTTAATGCTGGAATGTAATTTGCCTGTTTCTCTATGATTTTGTCAGGATTTTTGATTTAAAACAAAAATCTCTAGATTTAGACACAATAACTTGTGACGAATCAGTTAACAACCAACTATTTACACCAACCTACACACAATTGTTGATACCCACAATGATTTTACGAATTAGCAGTACAAAGAATGTTAATAACCACGACACTATTGTTATCACCTTTTCATTTTCGTATTTTTATATGCGTTGACCATGGGTACTGAAATTTTATTTATCATTTTTTTACTTATAAGTATATTTTTATATATTTGTCAACTCTTTACAATAAATGAAGTGCAAAATCGTTAAATTAGAAAAACTATCTGGTACTGAAACTTCTTTATATTCAGTAATATTAGACGATGAAAAAAAACTTTATTTGAAATCTTTCTCAATGAAAACCAAATTTTATTTATAAGTGAACTTTTAGATGTTCTTATGCGTTTAAATACAATCGCATATAAAACCGGTTCCCGTGAACATTTTTTTAAACTGAAGGAAGGAAAACCAGGAGATGGGGTTTGTGCTTTGTATGACATACCTGATTCTTATTTGAGATTGTATTGCATTCGATATGGATCTTCGATGTTATTATTAGGTGGAGGAGGCGAAAAACCAAAAACAATTAAAAGATTTCAGGAAAACGAAAAACTCAAAAAGGAAAACTATTTATTGCGTGAGATATCTGAAGAAATAAGTATTAGAATAAAATCCGGTGATATTGAATGGGAAAAAGATGGGATGGAATTGACCGGAGAATTGGAATTTAACACAGAAGTAAGATGAATAAGAAAGCAAAAAATTACCAAAGCAGTATTATTGACAATTTACTGAATGAAATTAGTCCAAAAGAGCAAAAACAAACAGAAAGAAAAATGCTCCTGGCAACTCGTATTGATTTGGCTATGAAGGAACGTGGAATGAAAAAGGGACAACTAGCAAAAGCACTCGGTAAAAACCCTTCTGAAATAAGCAAATGGCTAAGTGGGACCCATAATTTTACAACCGAAACCTTATGGGAAATTGGTGATATTTTGGGAGTTTCATTTATTAATCTTGAGAAGGAAAAACAGGATCAGGTAATTTATGTGGCTAACACTTTCGTTAGTCAGCAAGTCGATAATTCAACATTGCCCTCTTCACCAAAGGGGATTTTTGATCAGGCATTTAAAAATCTGACCGTTTGTGCTTCCTCGGAATTATAAAAAAATTATTATGGCAAAAAAAATGGATATTACTTTTCAAATAAAAGGAGTTGAACTTCTTGAGTTTGAGCTAATCCCGCTAAAGAAGGCGCTAAAACCTCAAACGGTTTTTCATTATGATATTTCATTACAACATAAAATAAATAAGGAGAATAAACTTGTCTTTGTAGTGGTAAGAGTAAACATTTTACTCGAAGATAAGAAGACCCTTGCCGGTAAAACAGGGGTCAACAGCGTTTTTTCAGTAGCAAATTTTGATGATATCATAATTGAGGAAGAGAATAATAAATTTAAGTTCCCTGATGAAACTATTGATATTCTAAATAGCATTTCCATCTCAACTACCCGTGGAGTTATGGCTGCAAATTTCAGGGGAACTTTTCTCCATAATGCGATTTTGCCAGTTGTTGATCCGAAAAATCTGAAGGAGGAATAGAAAGTATGCAAAAAATACTATTTGCACAGTTTTTTATAAATATTTGTCTTCATAATATTCTGTAGTAAGCTATAAGCAGCTGAAGGTGCATTTCTCGAAGATGGATGATAAAAATCAATAACCTTTGCATTGTTGTACCTTCCGATAGCAACATCATAGCCACTATGACTCCAATCTTGCTTGTCAAGTAAATAATTAATCTTTTATTCAAATCTACCCGCTAACTTACCGATCATTCCGGAATATTCCTGTGATATTCCTGCAGGGATTTCACCTTATAGGCCCCATTTCTCCTGTCTTTAATGCCTTTTGTGACAGCTAATGCTGCTGAAGTGGTTGTAATGTAGGCCACCTTATTCTTGATGGCACTTTTACGGATATAGGAATCATCATATTCACTCTGTTTTCCAGCCGGGGTATTCACAACCAGGTTGATGACACCGTTTGTGATCCCATCAACGATATTGGGTCTTCCTTCATGGACTTTTTTCACATACTCACATTCAATGCCGTTCTCCTCCAGGAAACGTTTTGTACCCCCGGTGGCCATGATATTGAATTTCATATCAATAAAGTTTTTTGCGCATTCCAGGATCTTATCCTTATCTCTGTTTGCAATGGTTATCAGGACCGTCCCTTCCAATGGAAGACTGGTCATGGTAGCTTCCTGCGATTTGAAGAATGCAAGACCGTAAGAGTCTGCAAGTCCAAGAACCTCTCCTGTCGATCGCATTTCAGGTCCCAGAAGTGGATCCACATCAGGGAACATATTAAAGGGGAACACGGCTTCCTTTACGCCGAAATGAGGAATCTTCTTGTGCTGCAAGTCCAACTCGGAGATTTTCTTGCCGAGCATGACCTGTGTCGCTATTCGCGCCATCGATATTCCGCATACTTTCGAGACCAGTGGAACCGTTCGCGAGGCCCGCGGATTGGCTTCAAGAACATAAACTACATCATCGGCAATTGCATATTGCATATTCATCAGGC
>JAGLSB010000526.1 GCA_023135955.1 Bacteroidales bacterium
ATTTGAGAGTCATGATATCCAAGTATCACATTACACATTCCAGGAGCAACGCCAATATCGGCAATAACTGTAACTCCCTTATCTTTAGCAAGATCATCTAGTTCCATAAAATCTTCTGGACAAAAAGATATATCAACCATATTTTTCCCGGCCTCAATAACTGTTCTCATTACTTGAAAACCAAATTCTCCAGGTGCAGCTCCTACAACAAGATCAGCATCTTTTATTATTTGTTTCAAGTTTATTGTATTGGTAAAACTCTCTTTTACTGTATTTATTCCATGCTCATTTTCAAGGAATATGAGTTTTTCAGAATCAAGATCTACAGCCCTTACAGAATGTCCCGATTTATGTAAATCAATTGCCATAGCATTCCCAACAAGGCCTGCTCCAAGAACAATAATATTTTTCTTCATAGCTTAAATTTAAAATTTCAAGATAATGAAAAAGAGTCAATAACTATTAATTTATTAATTGTTAATGTTTCAAATATACTAGTCATCATTAATAACAGCAATCATCTGGATATTTAACAAAATCACTCAAATAATATTCTAACCTGTTCAACTATTATTTGTTTTAAAATCTTTGAAATACATTCTCAAAGAATCTTTTGATAAAATATTTAAGGTTTTATATCGTTTTTTAATCCATTTTTCCATTAAGTATAGGTATAGGTCGGAAATCAGCAATAAATTGACATTTATGGAGAAAGACAAACAACAAATAACTCTGTCTGAAAATATTGTCGCGAACAAAATTTATTTAATACGCGACAAGCGGGTTATGATGGATAAGGATCTAGCTGAATTATATGATGTTGAAACACGTGCATTAAATCAGACAGTAAACAGGAATACAGAACGTTTTCCTAAAATGTTTATGTTTCAATTAACTCAAATTGAGTTTGAGAACTTGATGTCACAATTTGTGACATCAAGTTGGGGAGGCACCAGAAAACTTCCTTATGCCTTTACTGAGCATGGAGTTGCGATGTTATCAAGTGTCTTGAGAAGTAAGAAGGCAATACAGGTAAACATTCAAATTATGCTTGTATTCACCAAAGTTCGGGAATTCTTAACAGATACATTAAATTTAAAGCTTGACATAGAAGAAATTAAAAAGAAACTTAATAATCAGGATAAAAACATAGAATTAGTCTTCAATTATTTAGATGAGCTAATTGAAAAACAAGAGAATCCAATACCAAGAAAAAGAATAGGTTATAAAAGAGAATCAGAAAAATAAATTAACAGGGAACATCTTTGGTCTATTTTTGTTGGGTTTGGCTTAACTTTCTAAGTTGTGATTATTGTTATTGCAATGATGCTTCGAAGGGGCTTAATGCAAATCTCACCTCGATAAACCAACCAACGTCTATTGTCTATCGTCTCTTCTTATCTCATCATATCCCCAAAAAATATCGCATTAGCAAAAACCTTTGTAGTGCCATACCATACTCCCCTGAAATTTGGATTGTCGACAATATAGATTACGCGTCCGGTACCGCTTGTTTGTATTAAAGAATAGGCTGAATTACTTATCCTTTCTATATTTTCAGGAGAGCTATATCCGCTTAGCAGAGGTGTATTTGTATATGTTGCAGGATTTGCAAATAGTTTCTTATCCTTTTTTATTGCCAGTGAGGAATTCTTAAAAACTGGAATATTCTCATCGTGATAACCATAAAACAAAGGGTGACTTAAGTCAGCTTGTATTTCGAGAATACTTCCGGCAATTCTATGAATATCTCCAATCTTACGTCTTTCAGAATATGAATAATCGTAGCTGCTATCAAATTCTTCCTTAGGAACTACTTCAGCTTTGATAAATTCATTTTTAATTAGGAATTCAGATCCCGATCCGTAAGCCAGCAATGTACCACCGTCTTTTATCCAACTTTTTATTTTCTGAATACTATTTTCAGAAAAATCAGAATTACGTGTAATTAAAACTATAGTAGTATACTCAGATAAGTCTGCTCTGTAAAAATTATTCATATCCAATAAAGTTACAGGCATATCAAATCTTTGGTCTAGCACATACCATGCCTCACCTACATAATAAGAATGAGTACCATTCCCTGAAATGATAGCTACCTTCGGTTTTTTTACTTTATTGAAACTGCCAGATCCCAGATTTATACCACTTTCACTAAGTCCGGTAGATAGCCGTGTAAAGTGTACGGAATATTCTTCCGCAAGATTCTCTGATAGGCTGATAATCTCATCTGTAGATAAACTTTGATCTGTAAGCGGAATCATAATGGTTCCAAAATTATATTTCTTACCCTCAATCTTAAATTTTTGTGTACTTGAAAAAGCTCTTAAATCGGCATAGAGAATTCGATGCAAGGCTGCCGGACTATAATACTCATCCCAATTCATAAGTAATGCATAATCACCTTCAGAATCAACACTTCCTTTATTATCTATTATTGTTGTCAATTCTCCCGCTAATTCAGAAAGTTGTTTATCACTATTTATCACTTCAGTTTTCAAATTAAAGGAAAACGGGAGCGTCCAGGTTGAAACATCATAGAAAGTTGTGTCTTTGAATTTGTTTACCGGATCAAAGAAGGATTGAATCAGACGGTATTGTTTCTGACCCGTCTCCACAATGTATGATGTCCCTACTGTGAAGTCGGCATCATTGATTTTTACATTTTTATTTAGATTTTTTACTTCAATATTATGTTTTTGCAAAAGTTGAACAAATAGTTTTAGACGGGTTTTGTCATATTCTTCACCAAAAATATAGGCTTTAACTGGTTCTTTAGCAGCTTCAGAAAGAGCAGTTGAGTAAAATTCTCTTTGGTATTCTAATAAGTCAGATCTTATTTCTAGTCCGGCTTTTAGAGTCGACATAGTCACGCTGAGCTGATTTTTTATTGAATATGCGAAGCTTCTTGTTCCATGATCTGTTTCTCTCAGATGACCCCGTAATCCTGCTTGCTCAAATAAAATCCCTATGCTTGAATTGATATCAGGATAGGAGGAACCTTTGCCAAAATAATAATCATCGAATGTTTCTTCTGTAAAGTATAAAGTGCCAATATTATCTAGCTCTTTTGCATGATATAGAGCAATTTTCTTAGTTAGTTCATAATTTCTAAATGGTGTTAAAGGATTATTCCTGCTTTCAACACCAGGCTGAAAAAAGAAAGTAGAATTGGCTCCCATTTCATGATGGTCTGTTACTATATTAGGCAGCCAATGGTGGAGCTCTTTAACTCTACCTTCACTTTCAGGATGAGTAAGAGGAATATAATCCCTGTTCATATCGAAAAGATAATGATTCGTTCTTCCACCTGGCCAGGGTTCATTGAATCCTCTGGTTTGGGGATCACTTACAAGATTGGTGCTGCGATTCGAATTCACCCAAGTTGAATGTCTCGTAAATCCATCAGGATTGAGAACTGGATCCACTATAATGATACATTCGTTGAGCAATTTTTCAATAAACTCACCCTGAGCAGCGGCAAGGAAATACATTGTTAATAGTGATGAGTTAGATGTACTTGACTCATTACCATGTACACCATAACCCAAACGGATAATCAGGGGATTCTTCTTTTCATCTGAAATTTTCTTACCATATGCAGCATCTTTATGATTATTCAATAGATTATCCAGGTTTTTATGATTTTCCGGACTTGTAAAAACAATACTTAATAACTGACGATTTTCCCAGCTTTTTGCATAGGTATAAGTTAATGCTCTTTCGCTTTTCATTCCTATATACCAGGCATAGGCAGTAATTTGGTCATGACTAAAATGCCAATCCCCAACAGCATAATTAGAAAAGCTCCCGGGATCTGAGATTTCTGAGTTAAAGATATAATCATCATTAAAATAATAATCAATAGATGTCTGTGCAAACGTCCCGATACTAATAATAACTATTAGGAAAAGAAGTAAAGTCTTTTTCATGTTAAGAATTTTAGAAGAAGTGCCAAATGTATAAAAAATCATTTATTGAAGAAACTGAAATTTACACCACCATAGTTTCTTTGTTCAGTAAAACCTTCTATAGTTTTAAAATTGAATGATTTGGAGTGCTCAATTATTAAAAGGCCATTTTTTGAAAGAAGATTCGAGTTGAGAATCAATTCAGGAACCGTTTCAAAATTTTCCATATCGAAGGGTGGATCTGCAAAAACAATATCAAAAGAGTTTTTCTTTTTACGGATATAGTGGAAAAAGTCAGCTCTGATAACTTTAATATTATCTATTGACATCAGCTTTATAGTATCTTTCAGATGCTTAAAGTGCTTGAAGTTTAATTCAATCATTTCAACATATTTAGCTCCGCGTGAAGCAAACTCAAAACCAACACTCCCTGTTCCGGAAAAAAGATCCAAAACATTTATTTTATCGAAATCTATCGTATTGCTCAATATATTGAAAAGACTTTCCCTTGCCCTGTCTGTTGTTGGTCGAGCTTTGAAGTTTTTCGGAGGAGAAATAATTCTCCCTTTATATTTTCCGCTTATAATACGCAATCAAGACTTTCTAAAAGGTTAGAGAAATAATTTTCATTGAGATTGCCTGCAATTCCAAATGGTATTTCCTTGTCAAATTGCTGGAGCTCGGGAAAGTATTTTTTGAGTAGATCATATGCTTTGGATTCAGAATCCATATCGCCATAATAATAGCTTGTAGGATTAGAATCAATATTTAATTTCTTAAATGAATTAACGGCATGAAATACCATTTCGGAAGGATCCATATAATGAAAAGCATTGAAAAATATTAGCTTATTTTGCTTGAAATAAGCTACATAAAGAATGTTGCCGGTTGAGTGGAAAGTTATGCCATTACCTTGTATCTTTTTTTGTATATAAGGTAAAATAGAATTGGAAAGGTGGAGAATATTAGGTGAATTTTTAAAAAGTTTTATTAGTGCCTGTATATCTGAATCTAGCTTGAAAATTAATCTGCTGTCATTTTCGTCTATTCGAGTGCTTTTTATTTTAGCATCATCTGAAATAATAGTACTATGGGAGAGGTATATCTTTTCAGTATCTTTCTCATATAAAACTTTCGGAACAAAAGAAAAATCACAATTATTGATAAGAATATTGATCTCTTTGAAGGATATACGCTTTAGCTCATCGATGGAATCGTCTTGTCTGAAAATCTCAAGAGTCTTTTCAAAATTTCCAGTATTATGATGTAAAATTTTTATTATCTTAGAATCACTGTCACACATTAAAACAGAAAATCCATCCGGGTTTACCTGAATGGATAATCTGTATTCTAATGTATTTTGAATATTATACCTTTCATCTATGAATTTAAAATCATTCATGAAAGCATAATTATTCCCAGTTTCCTGTCAAAGTACCTTCGGTTAATGATCCTAATTTAAGTCCTTTAAACCTGGTAATTTTAAATCTTTCATCAGCATAATTAACTACTAACTGCTGATCTAAATCGCTAAGTAAATCTGAGTATAAAACACTAACTTCCATTACCTTAACAACAAGTTTGGAAGGTGTTGTATATTCACCAGCCTCCATTTTGAATTCAAGACCACTTGTATATGGAACATATCTTAAGGAGTCAACAGCAAAGGAAGTCCCGAATAGAGAATCCATAACCGGAACCTTGTTTGTTTCCCTTTTGATGATACCCATTCTAAGGGCAGCCTCTCTTGCTTTTTTTAATGTACCAAGAGAGTCAATTAGGGATTCAGGAATAGTTCCAGTAGCCCTGGTAAGACTAAAAGAATCTGTTTTTAAGAAATAAATAAGACTGTCAAAGTCTGCAGTATAACTATTATTTACGTCCTTATAGGCTTTTTGTGCCTCACGAATATCGATTAGTCTGTCAATGGTTGAAAGTTCAATGACATCTTTTTGTTTATTAAAGCGGATAGGTATCTGAATGCTGTTATAAACAAAATAAGCTAATGCTACGATAAGAATCCCTAGTACGATTTGAATTGCTGCTCTCATTATTTAAATATTATATTATAATATACGTTTGCGCACAAATTTAACAAAAAAATAAATTATATATTTTATATTTCG
>JAGLSB010000527.1 GCA_023135955.1 Bacteroidales bacterium
GAAGATAATTTAACTCCTTCTTCTACTATTCAATCAGATACTCTTGATCCTGAAGAAAGTCTAATTGGCAAGCAGAAAATTAAGATGATGAGGGATGTAGTCGGTAAATTAAAGCCACGGTATAAAACATTAGTAGAGCTAAGGTATTTTAGAGAGTTTTCATATGATGAGATTTCTAAAGAACTTGATCTCCCAATTGGAACAGTAAAGGCACAATTGTTTCGTGCCCGAGAACTCCTCTCCAATATTATGAAGAATACTACCGAAAAAATATAACTATAATGGAGCTTATCAGAAAATATTTCCCGGACTTGATTCCAGGACAATATGAAAAACTGGAGCTTCTTGGCGAATTATATTCTTTCTGGAATGAGAAAATAAATGTTATTTCCAGAAAAGATATTCCCCATCTTTATGAAAAACACATACTTCATTCTTTGAGTATTTATAAATTCTTTCCATTTCAAGCTGACTCAAAAATTCTCGACGTAGGGACAGGCGGAGGATTCCCTGGCATACCTCTTGCTATATGCAATCCAAATGCCAATTTCACTCTAGTTGACTCAATTGGAAAAAAAATTAGGGTGGTAAATGATGTTATTGAAAAACTACAGTTAAAGAATTGCAGAGCTTTCAATTCCAGGGCAGAAGAATTCACAGGTAATTTCCATTTTATTGTAAGTCGTGCTGTTACTAATTTTCCTGACTTCCATGCTTTGATTCACAATAAATTAATAAAAAAAGATATTAGCCGAATTAGAAAAAATGGCATCATTTATTTGAAGGGCGGAGATTTTAATGATGAAATTAAGACCTTTAAAAAAAGAATGGAAATAATAAATCTCTCTGAGTATTTTAAAGAGGACTTTTTTACAACAAAGAATATATTGTATTTGCCCGCGTAATAGATTAAGTATAAAAGCAATAGCATTTTTAATAGAGATCAAAGAAATATAGGTTGGAATATATAACATAGGTCAAATCTTGATAATAAGGAACTCAAATATGGCTTCCTTTACAGTAAATTGAAATTTCTCTCGATAGTTATTGTTAAATAAAAATAAATATCTATTTTTGCAGTCCTGTTTTTAGAAAGAATTGAAGAAAAAAATATAAAGTAATGAAAAGAACATTTCAACCCTCAAATAGAAAGAGGAAAAACAAACACGGATTCAGATTAAGAATGTCTACTGCAAATGGACAAAGTGTAATTGCTTCCAGAAGAGCTAAGGGTCGGAAGAAACTATCTGTTTCAGACGAAGCAAAACATAAAGCATAATTATTTATATTAATAATTCATAAAGGGTGTCCATTCAGGACACCCTTTTTTTTTCAATCCTTATTAAATTGGTATTAGTCATTGCATCAATGTTCACTTAGGATTTTATATATTTATCCCTGATAAAGAAGAAATTGTAAAATATGAAGAAGCACAAATCAAAATTTCATTCAGGG
>JAGLSB010000528.1 GCA_023135955.1 Bacteroidales bacterium
ATTCTATGTTAATATTTTAATTTCTAAAAAATGAAAAAAGCCCTGCCTATCATTATCTTAAGCCTTATATCTCTATGCGGATTTTCCCAGAGAGCACTTAAATCTGATTTTACGGTTATGTTTTATAATGTTGAAAACTTGTTTGACACTATTGATCATCCGGATTTTACAGATGAGGAATTTTCACCTGAAAGTGAAAAGAATTGGAACACAGAAAGATATACTAAAAAGCTGGATGACTTGTCTGCTGTGCTTTCTTCTCAAAATAAAAAGGAGCTACCTGAGATTATTGGTCTTGCTGAAGTTGAAAATAAACGAGTCCTGCAAGATCTTATTGCTACTAAAAATCTAGAGGATGGGAATTATGAGATTATTCATGAAGAGGGAAAAGATGCTAGAGGAATTGATGTTGCTCTTCTATATCGGAAAAATGAACTTAAATCTGTCAACTTTGAGAGCATCGAAATTACTTTTCCTTTTGACTCCAGTCTTACTACCAGAGATATTTTGCATGTATGGGGGAAAACTGAAGATGGAGAAGATATTCATTTTTTTGTAAATCATTGGAGTTCAAGAATAGGTGGGGAAAGAGAAACCGAGCCAAAAAGAATGTATGCAGCTGTAACACTTAGAAGACAATTGGATCTCTTGTTTAGTAAAGAGAAAAATCCAAGGATAGTTATTATGGGGGATTTTAATGATGAACCCACAAATAAGAGTCTGATGAACATTCTTCTGGCAGGAAATAAACTGAAAAATATTGCTACCGGAGATTTGTATAATTTATTTTACGATAAACATAATCAATATAATGAAGGTTCATATAATTACCGGAATAACTGGAATATGCTCGATCATATAATTGTTTCATATAACCTTATTAATCAAGAAGGGAAATATAGTTGTAATTATGACTCAGGTAAAATCATAAAAGAAGAATTTATGCTTTATGAAAATAACCAAGGTCAGCAAGTTCCTAACAGAACCTATGGAGGTCCCAATTATTATGGTGGAATAAGTGACCATTTTCCCATTATGGTCAAGTTTACTAAATAAAAACACTTTCCCAATGCATTTAAACCTACGGTATGAAGTTTAAACTCAGTGCAGAATTCAAACCAACTGGTGACCAGCCAGATGCCATAAAGCAATTAGTTGATGGTTTGAATTCTGGTGAGCTACATCAAACTTTACTGGGAGTTACTGGTTCTGGAAAGACTTTTACTATTGCTAATGTTCTCCAGCAAGTAAACCGACCTGCACTCGTCCTTAGTCATAATAAAACTCTTGCCGCTCAACTTTATGGGGAATTCAAGCAATTTTTTCCCGAGAATCGTGTAGAATATTTTGTGTCGTATTATGATTACTATCAACCTGAAGCTTACCTTCCAGTTTCAGATACTTATATTGAAAAAGACCTGTCTATTAATGAAGAAATTGAAAAATTACGTTTAAGCACAACCTCTTCACTCCTCTCTGGAAGAAAGGATATCATTGTTGTATCATCGGTATCTTGCATATATGGAATAGGAAATCCAGACGATTTTCATTCAGGCACAATAGAACTCAAGAAAGGTCAGTTACTAAGCAGGAATGTTTTTCTAAGAAAGCTTGTAGATGCTATGTATAGTCGTAATGAGATTGATTTTAAACAAGGTAACTTTCGAGTAAGAGGAGATACAGTTGATATATTTTTGGCTTACACAGATCATGCCTTCAGATTAATATTTTTTGGTGATGAAATTGAAGAAATGTCGAGTTTTGATCCTATTAACGGAACGACCCTTGACAAGCATGATGAGTTTAGAATTTTCCCGGCAAATATATTTATTACTGCAAAAACCAGGATGAAAACTGCCATTGAAGAAATCCAGGATGATCTTGTGAAGCAGATTGATTTTTTTAAAGATAATGGGAAGATGTATGAAGCTAAAAGAATTGAGGAAAGAGTAAATTATGATCTGGAAATGATTCGTGAATTAGGCTATTGTCCGGGAATAGAAAACTATTCAAGGTATTTCGATGGTCGTAATCCAGGCACAAGACCTTTCTGTCTTCTCGATTATTTTCCTGATGATTTTGTTACTATAATTGATGAAAGCCATGTTACTCTTCCCCAGGTAAGAGCTATGTACGGTGGTGACCATTCCCGGAAACATAATCTTGTAGAATATGGATTTCGTTTACCGGCTGCAATAGATAATCGTCCTCTAAGATTTGAAGAATTCAATAATATAACCGGACAAATGATTTATGTATCAGCTACTCCATCGGAATATGAACTTGAAAAATCGGGAGGTGTTATTGTTGAGCAATTAATCAGACCGACAGGCTTGCTTGATCCTGTTATTGAGGTTCGCCCTAGTTTGAATCAAATAGATCATCTTATTGGAGAGATTCAAGCTAATATTAGCATTGGGAACAGGGTACTGGTAACTACTCTTACAAAAAGAATGGCTGAAGAGCTATCGAGTTATTTAAGTCGAATGAGTATTAAAACGGCCTATATTCACTCAGATGTAGACACCATGAAACGAGTGGAGATTTTGGAAGGTTTACGAAAAGGTGACTTTAACGTTCTTGTTGGTGTAAACTTATTGAGGGAAGGACTTGACTTGCCAGAAGTCGGACTTGTAGCAATCCTTGATGCCGATAAAGAAGGATTCCTGAGATCTGAGAAAGCCTTAACACAAACAGCAGGCCGGGCGGCAAGAAATCTTAATGGAAAAGTAATTATGTATGCTGATAAGCACACAAACAGCATGAATAAGACCCTTGACGAAACGACGAGGAGAAGAGAGAAGCAATTAATTTATAATGAAAAGCATAGCATTACTCCAAAACAAATTATCAAAGCACAAAGGAACCTGTTTGGTGAGATAAAAAATGAACAGG
>JAGLSB010000529.1 GCA_023135955.1 Bacteroidales bacterium
CGTGGAATGAAAGGTGATTTGTGGGAGGGTGGACATAGGATGCCATTCATTGTTAAATGGCCCGGGAAGGTGAAACCAAATTCAATTAACGATCACCTTACTTGTTTTACAGACTTGATGGCCACCTTTGCTGAGATTACCGGACAGGAGTTAGCTGAAAATGCCGGAGAAGATAGCTACTCCATACTACAACAATTGACAGGAGAAGAAAGTAATCTTCTCCAAAGGGAGAACTTTGTAATAAAGGTTGGCAGAAATAATAGTTTTGCAATAACCAATGGAGACTGGAAGTATATCAATATTCCAGGTCCTGGAGGATTTTCAGAGCGATATTTAAAATCAAAAGGAATTGACTTTGAGATTCCAAAGCAACTTTATCACCTCAAAACTGATATTGGAGAAACAGAAAATCTTTATCTTAAAAATGTAGCAATAGTTGATGAGCTATCGATATTGCTTGAGGATATTATTGTAGAGTAAGAAATGATAATTAAATTGAACAAGCTCGAAACAGTGGAAAGAATTTTATTTTTTTCTCTTTGAGTTCGCCATATTTATCTTCTGTAAGAACGTAAGATGTATTTATATTGGGAAATGTATCCAATAATAGATGCAAGCTTTTTAAACTTCCCGATTTACCGCTTTTTACCTCAATGGGTATTACTTCCCCTTCTTTTTCAATCAAATAATCGGTTTCTGCACTGCTCCCACGGGCATCCCTGCTCCAATAATATAAATTTCCTGAGCTCTTCGTTCGAATTTCTTGTCCTACAAATTGTTCCGCCATTTTTCCATTAAATGCTGATGTGAGTTTTTGTTTTGTAATATTTTTGGATGGGTAAAATCCGCATAAGTTTGAAAGTAAGCCAATGTCCAGAAAAACTATCTTAAATTTTTTCTCCGATGCACTTGCACCAAGAGGAACACCTGAAGGCGAAGCTGCTTTTACTTTTGTAAATAACCGTGCTGTTTCCAATAAGTTGAAAGCCTTTTTAATAGTTGGATTTGTATAATTTTCATCCAATTTTGAGTATTTAATTTGCTCACCTGTTTTTCTCGCCGCTGAAGTTAGTACTGAATTTAAGCACCGTTTATCCGAATGCCCTGAATATTTCGAAAAATCCTGTCTGTAAGTAGCAATTAAATCAGCTTGAATATTTATTGTTTCTACAAAACTACCTGTATTTACAAATGTAAGAACACACTCAGGCATTCCACCAACTACGAAATAATTGTACATTTCATTATTAACCATTTTTATGACAGCATTAGAAAGTTGGATATTTGGTTGCTTTATTTTCTCAGACAATAACTCTTTCCCTGTGGCATTTAAATATTCTTCAAAAGTCATAGGGTACATAAACATGATTTGCAATC
>JAGLSB010000053.1 GCA_023135955.1 Bacteroidales bacterium
GATTTATTGAAAACGCAACTACAGGGCAGCGTTTAGTTGACTTATTAGAAAGCAAAAGCGATGCGGTTGTTACAACCATTATCAATAAGTTTTCGGCAGCCATGAAGAAGATTAAAAAACCTTTGGAGAGCCACGATATATTTGTTTTGGTTGATGAAGGTCATAGAACCCAGCATGGTATTTTTAATATCGAAATGCAAAAAACATTGCCAAATGCTTGTTTCATTGCTATGACAGGTACGCCATTGTTCAAAAAGGATAAAAACACCGCTGCCAAATTTGGCGGTATCATAGATGCTTACACCGTTGACCAAGCTGTGAAAGATAAAGCTGTAGTCCCATTATTGTACGAAGGAAGATTGGCAAGACAAATTGTAAATGCAAGTCCTTTGGATACATTCTTTGAAATGGTTTCAGAACCACTTACCAAATATCAAAAAGCTGATTTTAAAAAGAAATTTAGCCGCGCCGACCAATTAAATAGTGCTGAACAGAAAATATATGCTATTGCCTGGAATATTAGTTTACACTTTAGGGACAATTGGCAAGGCACCCCGTTTAAAGCACAATTGGTTTGTGATAAAAAGATAAATGCAATCCGCTACAAAGAGTTTTTAGATGAAATAGGAATTGTTAGTAATGAAGTCTTAATTTCTTCAATGGATGAAAGAGAAGGCGAAGACAGTGCTTATGAAAAATCAAGCGAGAAAGAGAATCGTTTTTGGAAAAGGATGATGGATGAACATGGTAATTCCAAAACCTATGAAAAAAATATTATCAACCGTTTCAAAAATCAGAAAGACCCTGAAATAATAATCGTAGTTGATAAATTGCTAACAGGATTTGACGAGCCTAAGAACACGGTTTTATACCTTACTCGTAATTTGCAAAGTCATAAACTTTTGCAAGCCATTGCAAGGGTAAACCGAATATATCCCGATAAAGAATTCGGTTATATCATTGATTATTATGGTGTAATTGAAAACTTAGATGATGCGCTACTATTATATTCTTCATTTGAAGATTTTGATGCTGATGATTTGGAGGGTACGCTGGTAAATATCAAGGAAGAAATAAAAAAACTCCCTCAAAAACACTCTGAACTTTGGGATATTTTCAAATCTATTTCCAATAAACGTGATGCGGAAGCCTATCAAATCCTTTTAAAAGATGAAGCAATTCGTGTTCTCTTTTATGACAAGCTTGCTGCCTTTGCAAAAGCCTTAAAACTGGCTTTATCTTCCATGGACTTTCACAAACAGGTGGAAGAAAAAACAATCAATCGCTACAAAGAAGATTTAGCAATGTTTATGAAATTACGTATGGCAGTAGTTGAACGCTATTCCGACACTGTTGATTATAAACAATACGAAGGTCAAATTCAAAAACTCATTGATACGCATATAACCACTGAAAAGGTTGAAGTAATAACCGAGTTGGTAAACATCTTCGACAAAGATAAATTCCAGCAAGAAGTAGAAAACACAACAGGCAAAGCTGCCAAAGCGGATAAAATTGCAAGTCGTACAGCCAAGCATATTTCTGAGAAAATGGAGGAAGACCCTGCATTTTATAAGAAGTTTTCCGAGATGTTGAAAGAAACCATTGCTGATTACGAAGCAAAACGGATAGATGAAGCTCAATATCTAAGCAAAGTTCAGGAGATTATGAACAATGTATTGGCGCATACTGATAACGACATACCAGAAGCGCTTCATGAAAAAGATATAGCAAAAGCTTTCTATGGTTTAACGCTTGAATCATTGGATGAAAAGGTACAGGATAACGTGGTGAAGACTCAAATCTCGGTACAAACTGCTTTACAAATTGATGAACTAATTAAACATGCAGTATTAGAAAACAATCATCCAATAATTGACTGGCCGTTCAAAACAAATATTACTGGTAAACTTCAAATCGAAATTGGCGATTATTTAATTGATGAAGTAAGAGATAAATACAACATTAGATTATCATTTGGTGAAATGGATGAGATAGCCAACAAGTGCATCGAAGTGGCAAAATTACGATACAAATAATGACAACATCAATTCAATTCGGCAGTAAGCAAATCAATTTTAGGGTAGTGTATTCCAACAGGAAAACTCTTGGGATTAAAGTTACGCCAGAATTGGATGTTTTAGTAAATGCCAACCCTATTTGTAAGCACGTTGCCAAAGCCCCACAAGCCAACGCTAAATTCAAAGCTTTGTCAAAGAGCTTACAAAGCCGACCCAATTAGCCCACAGGGTTTTTTGTCCAACGCTCATAAAAACAAAATAAATTTGTGCTTCGTTGATAGTTTGGTGCGTATTGAAAGTTTGTTTAATTTGGAGCTAAATAATTGACATACAGACTGAAATGAATAAACACCAGCATACAAGTGGTCATAAGTAATGCAGGGAAAGTGCTAAATTTGAATGAAATAACATTTAATAAACGGTATCACGATTTGATGGTTTGGAGCTTCGAAATCCCACACTACTTATACCGCAGGCCGGAACCCTCAATTCATTATAAAATTCTATTCGGTCAACAAAATCGCTTAATACCATTAAGCCTATTCCAATCCATAAATAGGGACTAAGAAAAACAAAACAGGAACCCAGAATTAGAAGACCTGTCCGAGTAATTGAAATAATTAATTGATTTTTTGAATTTCTGATTTTCCGAAGAAAATATAGTGTGATTCGCGCTAAGCTCAGAAAAAGGAACAAATAAAAATATTGAGAAATGGCAAGCCAAATACCAATGGCGATAAATAATGATTGAGCAGAATGAATTTTCATTCTCCACTTCCACATGATAGGTTTGTAGAGCATATCGACAGAAGAAAGGAGCAGAACACCATTTATTACAGGAACAATATCAGGAATGTCCCAAAAGAAAAAGTCAATTATCAGTGAGACGAAAAAGAAAACGAAAAACAGGATTTCCCGGCTAAGCCAGGATTTTTCAATGTTTGTAATTGCCCTCCAGGCGCGGCCCTTTTTCCCAAGATGTAAAAGGCTAATAGTCGCTGCTGAAGCACCTGATCCAATAATAACCCACTTCAAGTAAATGGATGAAGATATTGTCGTTTTCGCCAAGTAAAGACCAAGCATAATTGAAGAGATTATAGAGAAAACCACCAGGGACCATTCTTTTTTTGCTGAAATGGATTTTGGAGAGGGGGCGTCAGGAGAACTTTTGATCGGCGCGTCAAATAGTTTGATGTCTAATTTTGGTGATGAGGGATTTTGAAGTTCAATGATTTTAAGGGATGAGCCTACTTTTACCGATACAGGAGAAGATTCGAGGGCTTCATCGGGACTTAAATCAATAAAAGCAAAATCGAGTGCTCCTGTAGGACATAAGTTTGCACAGGAGGGCTTGAGTCCTTTTTCGATTCTGTGATTGCAAAAAGTACACTTTTCAATTATTCCCTGCACAGGATTGAATTTAGGTGCATCGTAAGGACATGTCCATGTGCAATATTTACAACCAATGCAGCTTTCAGAATCGTGTAATATCGCCCCTGTTTTTTTGTCAAAATAAAATGCTTGAGCCGGACAGCTATCTTCACAGGGAGCATAATCACAGTGATTACACGCCATGGATAAATGAAAGAGAGGAAGACCAGGGAAGTGTTGAGGGTTTGATTTGCTCACGGATCTCCACGTTTCTGGCGACTGAAAGCCATTTTCGTTGACACAGGCTATCACACAAGCATCACAACCAACACATCGATTTTTATCAAAGATGAAAATATTCTTTTTGTAAAGTGGCGCAGAATGATTAGCCGAGGAATCTTCCAGGGCATAATCAAGGGCGGTATTTTTATCTGCAATCGACATTAATCAGTTAAAATATTAATTTTTTACCGTTTTAGGGTATCAACCTCAACCATTGTATCGTGAAAAGCACCCCCATGTCCCATATCGGTTTCCTTTCCCCTCGACAGAGTATTAGGACTGCCTTCTCCATTATTCCAATAGCCATTATATATTACTACATTTCCTGGCCGCAAGCTATAATCTAACTTGACCAATAAATGCAATTCACCCTTATCGTTGTAGACCCTGGCCTTTTCTCCTTCATTTATGCCTCTTTTATTTGCGTCTTTCGGACTTAAGGTCATGTGTGGAACAGGATCAAGCATTTTTATTTGAGATAAATTTCCAAATTGAGAATGAATGCGATTTTTAGTGTTTGGACTCAATAAATGAAGAGGAAATTCATTGTTTTTTTTCAGAGGAACATATTCAGGTAAGGGATTTACCCCCCAATCTTCTCTTGCAGAAATGGAAAAAAGTTCGATTTTTCCTGAGGGCGTTTTAAATACGTGATTTTCAAAAGCTATATTTTCTAATTGAGGGGCTAGAATGGGGCGCTCTTTCAGGTGCTCTAATTTTATTTCAGGGAATTGTTTCAGATAATTATTAAGCCAACTGTCTATACTTTTGTCACCCGGCCGAGGAATGTTCTTCTCTATCTTTTCAATGCTAAAACCAAGTTTTTTTGCTAGCAAATAATATATTTCCGTCTCTGGTTTAACTTCTCCCGGAGGATCAATAACCTTTTGTTTTAAAGAAATATATGGATTCCAGTACGAACCAACAATGTCACTTTGTTCAAACATGGATTTTGCAGGAAGAATAATATCTGCTTCCAGGGCAGTATCTGTCATAAACTGATCAACAACAACGACAAACTCCAATTTTTTAAAGGCTTTACGCACTTTTTTAGAATCTGGATTTTGAGATAAAGGATTAGCTCTTTCAACCCATGCCATTTTCAATTTCGGATCCTTTATTTCAAGCATTTCCTTTCCCAATTTTGCCGTTGAAACCGATCGTCTGAAAGGTTTATCAGTAATTTCAGAAGGGTAGTATGTATCGGGTTTTTTAATTGTGTCGAAGACATAAGATTGCAAGTTTGCATATTGCCATCCGCCACCCGAAACACCAATGTTACCTGTAATTACAGGCAGGCTTAAAAGGCAACGCGTTGTTTGTCCGCCATTTGAAAATCGTTGCATTCCGTAACCCGCAATTAATGTCATGGGATTTATTTTACCAATCATAATGGCAACTTCCTTTATCATTTCAAGGGGAACGCCACAAATTTTGGAAGCATTTTTTAGTCCTATATTTTGAAGGCTTTCCTGGAATTCCGGGAAGCCAAGTACGTGTTTATTTATGAAAGCAGGATTATGATGGTTTTCTTCAATAATTATTTTGGCCATTGCCAGAGCTAATAAACCATCTGTTCCTGTTTTGGGTTGAAGAAGAATATCCGCCCGCTCAGCAGATTGTGTGCGCCGAGGATCAATTACAATTAGTTTTGCTCCATTACGCTGGGCTTTTTCAATTGGGACCATCTGATGAATATTTGACTCGGCTGGATTTTTACCCCACAGAACAATTAGTTTAGCATTTTCAAGATCC
>JAGLSB010000530.1 GCA_023135955.1 Bacteroidales bacterium
TATCCCATAAAAGACTCAATATTCAAATTATAATTTGGTACTGTATAGGAGGGTCGTAATCCTATTTCCTTTACTTGTCCTTGACTATATTCAAATATGTGCCAGATGCTATAATCCTCTGAAAATAAGCTATATTGAGATTTAAATATTAAGTTAGGATTTTCTATGCTTAATTTCAATATTTCTTTTTCTGGATAGCCATTTTGAGAGACTATTTCAGCAGATCTCTCACTTAATTTAATTTTTGAATTTTTAAATGAAATACTTTGCATTGTTTCTGTGAATTTCCGCCAATCGTTGCAGGATAAAACTGTTCTGGTTTTGTTTGTCATTTGATATGTTTTAATTATTTCATTTTAGGTCATTTCTGACTATAATAGAGTTACTAAATAAGTCATGCCTTATACCTACATCCATTTAAGTGCGCAATCTGTCCTATTGATCATATTTCCCCAGGTTTTTATAAAACCTGCCTTCCATTCGATAGCCATTTGTCAATATCAGATTTACGGAAATACAATCTTCGACCATACTTCTCATAAGGAACTTTTCGATCATTTACCCATGCGTAAACAGTTTGTCGTGCTGGGTTTTCCGGAAGGTAGTCTCTCAGGTCCTCCATTGTCATAAGGTTATCCTCGTCTTTAACCTGGGTTATGCGGTCAGACAATAGCAGATCGAGTTTTTTACTAATCTCAACTACAATTTCAGGTAGATCATCAAATGATGTTGTGTTTTTCATATCCTTGATTTATATATTATCGACGATACAAAGATAATTATATATCAAATCATAATGACCTGTATATCATACTATTATCAGACATAAACTATCTGAAATTAGTCTGAAACTATCGGATAGGAATGAGAATAACCTGGAAAACAGGCTATTAGATTATCTGAAATATTTTGAGGTATTTCTGTTAAGAGATTAGTTTATATTTTTTAATAATAGTAGAGAGTTCCTTATTTCTTTCCGGATTATAATCTGTTTGTGATCCAAGAGTGAATGGCCGACCATCCTTACTGACAAAACAGTTGTTAAATTTCTTCATTGAGAAACCGAATTGACTTCTTATATCCAGTGCATCCGCCTTGAAGGTCAACCATTGTATCTTATCCTTGTCACTTGGACGGCGCTTGTGTTTCATTACATAGTCAAATATTTCTACGTTCGTACTAATGTACCCCGCATCCGACAACTCGTTGTAAAATTCCACCCACTTAGCAGATTTATTCATCCCCATCATCCTTTCTTCATGGTATTCGATGAAGTGATAGTCCTCTATTTTTACATCACGATAATTATTAGTTTTTCTTGCCTTATTGACAAACCATTTCATGAAGTCGAATTTTTCAGCTGGTAGAATCATATTTTTTGATTTCATGAACGGCTCAACTATTTCTTTCACTTTTTCGTACCTTAATAATTGATTCTTCAACCATAACTCGAATATTTCTCTTTCATCAGTAATAATTATTGGCTAAGATCTGGTCCCCTGTTCCATAGGTTTAACTATCCAAGGTGTAATGTAATCGTTAGTATATTTGGAGATCCCCAGAATTACATCTTCTATATATTCTTGTGTTGGGAAACTTTCATCCATGGCTATAAATTTGATCTTCAATTTTTTCAGAATGTTCTTTCCTGGTATTCTCCTCAAATGATTTAAGGTAATTCTCAGTAACAATTACATTTGAATGACCTAACTGCTCTTTTATAAACTCCGTTGATGCACCTGAATTTTTTGAAATAGTGGCCCATGAGTGTCGGGCTGTATAGCTGGAGACTCTTTCAGTTATACCTACTGCCTTAGCAATTTTTCGGAGGTATTTATTTAGCATCTTTGTAAACTGCTTAATATCCAAATATTTCTTCTGATCGGTTGATTCCTGCTTCAGAATAGGGAATAAATACGCATCATGACCTACTGCTTTACTTGAATGTCGGTTAATAATGGTCTGCATCTGTTGTGAAATAGGTATGAAAATTTCATCTTGCTGATCCTTATTTTTAGTTTTTTCCCTTACAAATCGGATGGTCTTATCACTGAGATTAGAGTGTTTAAGACGAGCAATATCTGATAAGTTCATTCCATTGGCTAGAAATGAGAACATAAATAAATCCCTGTAAAATATTTCAACTGGATCATTTGTCTTATAATCTGCAATCAATCTGATTTGATATACTGACAATGCTAGTTTTCGGCCACTAGCGGTCTTGGGATGATATTCCAGGAATGGGTACTCCGCCTTAATTTTATGCTTTTTTATTGCAAGGTTGAACAAGACCCGAATATTCCGCATATACACACCTACTGTACTTTTCGCTTTCCCATCTTCATATAACCATCGCTCAAACTTTTTTAACCAAGTATAATTAATATCTACAAAGCCTAATTCCTTTCCAGAGAGATAATCATCATATCGATCCTCAACTTTTACCGTGTCATTGTATGTCAACTTCTTTTTTGTATGAAACTCCTTTATTGCCCTTAACGTACTCTCGAAACTTGAGGCATATCCAAATCGGCCCTCAGATTTTAATCCCTGGATATGATCTATTAATGCGGAAAAGATATTATCCCAAGACCTCATCTTGTTTAAAAACATTTCTTCAAATTTTCCGAAAGAAAATACAGACATGTCGTTTATCAAGGCCTTTGACTCGTCCACAATTCTGTCATACTCAAATTTAATATCACGATATTTTCCCCGTGGACATTTATTCATGATCTTTGATACATCCTCAACTTTGATAAATAGCCAACCATCATTCTTAATCTTCTCCTTGATTGAGTAGTATCTCCGTTTGCGATTGTGTGTTACACATAATCTCACAGGACATAGTTGATCATTTGTCTTTCTTGAAGGAGATTTTTGGACGTAAATTCTTGCTGTTGCAATCATGATTCAGTATTTTGTGTCTCCGCTGGATACACAATCGGAGACACAAATGTAGTAAATAATCAATAAACTTGCAAAAATATTCAATAAGTATTAGTAGTTATAGTGCTGATATACAGTATTTACAATAAATAGTCTGAAGATGAGTAAAAGTGGGCGTTTATGATTCATAATCATGAGGCCGGCG
>JAGLSB010000531.1 GCA_023135955.1 Bacteroidales bacterium
CAACTTCTGAGAAGATTATAGTTCCTAAAGACGTTAAGGTTGTAAGAGAGATGACTCCTCAGGTACGGAAAGAGTTGCAAGCAGGGAAAAAAATCCTGTATATGCCAAATCATGCGGCGATAAAAGAACATAGTGTAGGAGGTCTATTTATGACAGATTTCTGGTCGTACCCAATGTTTCTGAAAATTGCGAAAAAGAATAATTTAGAGCCATCTCCAGGAACAATGGGCTTGCTAATAAATGATAATCATCCTGCGTTAAAAGGTTTTCCTACGGAATATCATAGCAATTGGCAATGGTGGTTACCCGTGAAAAATTCGAGGCCAATTATATTGGATAATGCACCGAGAGATTGTAAGCCAATAGTACAAACAATTGACAATATGTGGCGATCTCATAAATTAGGCACTCTATTCGAGTTTAAAGTAGGAAAAGGGAAACTATTGGTTAGTGCAATAGACTTAGAGGCAATAAAAGGAAAAAAAGAAGGCGCCGCATTGTATCAAAGTATTTTAGATTATATGGGGAGTGAATTATTTTCCCCTACATCAGAGCTTAATATTGAGAATGATTTTGGGCAGCTAATTATGAACCCGCAAACTAAAAAGTAGATGAAATATTTTATTTTTATAAGTGCGACAATGCTTTTTTCATGCGGTTCGCACGTCAATCAGCAACCTCCTAATATTGTTGTTTTCTTAGTTGATGATATGGGCTGGGGAGATTTAGCTTGCTATGGTAATAAGTTGCATGAAACCCCAAATATAGATAAACTCAGTAAAGAAGGAATGAAATTTACGCATGGGTATTCTGCCTGTACGGTTTGTTCTCCTAGTAGAGCAGCACTATTAACTGGGTGTTATCCTGCTCGGTTACATTTGACAGATTGGATTCCCGGGCATGACAAAGGTGAGCAAAAATTATCAATACCAGATTGGCAAATGTATATTGATCATGAACGAGTATTATTACCCGAGGCCTTGAAGATGGCAGGATACAATACAGAATTTGTAGGCAAATGGCATCTGATGCCAGATAAAGAAAATGAAGAGATAAAACAACAACACACTCCTTTATATCACGGATTTAATATTAATATTGCAGGCAGAGAGTGGGGACAGCCTAAGGGAAGAGGGAAATATTTTTATCCCTTTGATATGCCTAATGTTGAGGGAAAGGAGGGAGATTATTTAACCGATGTCTTAACGGATAAAGCGGTGGAGTTTGTTACTTCTCAAAAAAAAGATTCTCCATTCTTTCTCTATTGCTCATACTATACGGTCCATTGGCCTTTTATGGGGAAAGATGATTATACCAATAAGTATAAGGAGAAAATACGGGATGGAGAGTATAAGGAGAGGAATAATCCTCATTTTGCCGCTATGATGCAGTCAATGGATGAAAGTGTTGGCCGTGTTATAATTGCTCTTGAAAAGAAAGGTTTTGGAAAGAATACTATTGTGGTGTTTACTTCAGATAATGGGGGCACTTCACCCAAAAGTTGTGGCGGATTACGCGGGGCGAAAGGTTATGCCTATGAAGGAGGTGTTCGCGTGCCGTATATATTCAAATATCCAGAGGTTATCAAACCAAATACAGAATGTACTACCCCTATTATTGGAAACGATCTCTATCCTACTCTTCTAGAACTAGCGGGTTTGCCATTGCAGGCTCGGCAACATATAGATGGGAAAAGCCTTGTGCCACTATTGAATAGGGAAGGAAATATTGATAGAGATGCTCTTTATTGGCACTATCCACATTACCATAAAACAGCCCCATATGGAGCTGTTAGGTATAAAGATTATAAACTAATTGAATATTTTGAAGATGGTAATTTAGAGCTGTATAATTTAAGAAATGATGAATCAGAGAGTATTAATTTGGTTGATAAACAGCCTGAAATGACTCAGAAGTTATACTCAATGATGCTTAATTGGAGACAAGAAGTTGGTGCTCAAAGCATGCCAGTGAATCCATCTTATAAAGAAAAGGAGTAGGATATACGTTAATTTAATAAAAAATATTTCAGGGTAAGTTCTATGTGACAACACTTCGTTAAATAAAAAAATAAAACAATGATAATCTAAGTGTTAGGTTGTTTTTTTTCATTCTTTTTTTAATAGCTAATTATCAATTGATTATAAAATATTAACGAACTTCTGATGTGACTGGTGGAATATAAAATCATAAAAATATGAAACGAGGTATGAGAATCGTTACTCACACAGGGGAACGTATAAATTTGGAGAGTTCCATCTGACCATAGAAAAATAAATTTAGAGTATATGAAACATTCATGATAAAAGCTTATCAATCAACGGGATGACTAAAATTGAATGTTACATATAACCAATAAAATAAATTTAGACATATGAAACATCCATGATTAAAACTTAATCACACAAAGGGATGATTATTTGGATGTTCCTATATGACCAATAAAAATCAATTATAAACATATGAAACATATTATTGTATTTTCTCAGGCATTAACAATCTGTTTATCTGCTATCTGTTCAGTAGGGGTTACTGCTCAGAAACCTAATATTGTTGTGATTATGTGCGATGATATGGGATTTTCGGATATAGGGTGTTATGGCGGAGAGATTAATACTCCCCACATTGATGCATTGTCTGAGGAAGGCATACGTTTTAGCAGGTTTAAGAATGCAGGGCGTTGCTGCCCCAGTCGTGCTTCATTATTGACCGGTCGTTATCAGCACAATGTTGGAATGGGTTGGATGACTGCGGTTGATGAACATCGTTCGGGCTATCGTGGTCAATTGTGTAATAAGGTTCCTACGGTTGCAGAGATATTAAAAGACAAAGGCTATTCTACTTACTTGTCAGGGAAATGGCATGTTACAGTAGATGGCAATTTTAAGAACAAGACTAATCTTACTCCAAATGGTAGTTGGCCGCGTGAACGTGGTTTTGATGAGGCATTTGGGGGGCTTTCTGGCGGAGGTGGGTATTATAAAGTAAGCTCATTAATACGTAATGAAACACATATTACAGCCTTTCCCGATGATTTTTATTACACAGATGAGATCACTAAATATGCTGTTAAATTTATAAAAGGGCACGATGTTCATAAACCCCTCTATTTACATTTGATGCATTATGCACCACATCGTCCACTACAAGCACCTCGTAAGAGGGTAGATGAATGTCGTGTCAGGTACAAAGTGGGGTATGATGTGTTACGCAAAAAACGTTTAGACCGTTTAAAAAAGGAGGGAATAATTTCTCTTGATTTAGAGCTCCCTATCTATAATCGAGAATACAAGAATGGACGTCCTTCATGGGATTCGTTAAGTAGCGAGAAGAAGGAAGCATGGATAGAAGAGATGGCAAGTTATGCAGCTATGGTAGAAATTGTAGATGATGGAGTTGGGGAGGTTGTTAAAGCCCTTAAGCAGAAAGGAATTTATGACAATACTATTATTTTGTTTTTAAGTGATAATGGAGCTACAAATGAGGGAGGTGAAATTTCTCAGTTAGCAGCTGATTTAAGTAATACTCCATATCGTTACTATAAACAGTTTACATACAATGGAGGAGTGAGTTCTCCCTTCATAATAAAAGCACCTAAATATAAAAAATATAGAGGGGAGATTCGTGATGAATTATGTCATATCATTGATGTGCTTCCTACGTGTTTAGACTTAGCAGGAGTTAGTTATCCTACAAAATTTAAAGAGAAATCTATTTCTAATCCTGATGGGGTAACCTTAGTTCCTGTTCTCAGAAATAAAAAATTGACAACACGTGATTTGTTTTTTGAACACCAAACGAGTTGCGCTATAGTTTCGGATGGATATAAATTAGTTAGGGATCATGATTCTAACCCATGGGAACTTATTGATTTGAGAAATGATCCATTTGAGACGACTGATATTTCTAAAAAAGATCCAATGAAAAAACTTGAATTGGAGAAGAAATGGAATGCTTGGGCAAAAGTAAATAAGGTAGTACCTATGGAAACTCTGCCATGGGTAAAACGTATTGCCCACTATAAGAGATTAAATTCCGATCAAAGTGGATTGGATTAAAAAATTAAAAAGAAGATGAAAATAATATTTATCATAGTATTATTGCTGCAATGCTCTCTTTTTGAAGCCTTTTGTGCACAAGAGACGAAAAAACCCAATATCAT
>JAGLSB010000532.1 GCA_023135955.1 Bacteroidales bacterium
GACTCCTCATTTAGATAAATTAGCAGACGAAGGTGTAAAATTCTCAAACGCTTTTTGCACAAGTGCGAGTTGCAGCGCTAGCCGATCAGTCATTCTCACAGGGAAATATGGTCATGCTACCGGACACTATGGGCACGCACACGATTATCATCATTTTAGTACTTATGATACTATTACATCATTGCCTGTTTATATGTCGGCAGATGGATATCATACTGCACGAATTGGGAAATATCACCTGGCACCAGAATCGGTTTATAAATTTGATACTGTGTTACCAGGAAATGCCAGAAGTACAGTTGAAATGGCCGATAATTGCAAGGAAGTAATCAACTCTGAAGAACCATTCTTTTTGTATTACTGCACATCTGATCCTCATAGGGGATACCCATATAAAATGGATAACTGGCAGACGCCAAATAATTTTGGAAATATTGAGGAAGGATATGCAGGAGTTGAAGAAGTAGTATATGATCCTGCCGATGTTTTGGTTCCCGATTTTCTTCCCGATGCAAAAGAAAGTCGTGAAGAATTAGCTCAATATTATCAATCTGTCTCGAGACTAGATCAGGGAGTTGGACGGTTGATGAAGCATTTGGATGAAAGTGGCAAGACGGAAAATACTATTATTATTTATATATCTGACAATGGGATTGCTTTTCCCGGAGCTAAAACAACTCTTTATGATCCCGGAATGCAATTACCTTGTATAATTAAGCTTCCCGGAGATGGACCAAAAGGGATTACCAATTCTGCCATGATAAACTGGGCAGACCTCACACCAAGCATTTTGGATATGGCAGGGATAGAAATTAAGGATAAGCATTTCCATGGAGAATCTTTCAAATCTATTCTTAAGGAGGAAAATCCTGAGGCTTGGGATGAAGTATATGCTTCTCATATTTTTCATGAAATAACTATGTATTATCCAATGAGAGTATATCGTGACAAAAAATATAAGCTAATATGGAATGTAGCATGGGAAATGGAATATCCTTTTGCTTCCGATTTATGGATATCTTCTACATGGCAGGGAGTTCTCAAAAGGGAAGATCAATTTTACGGCAAACGTGAAGTATCAAAATATTTGCACAGAGAAAAGTTCGAATTATACGACATAGAAAATAATCCGGATGAAACTATAAACCTGGCAGCAATGGAAGAATATCAGGATTTACTCGAATCTCTGATAGTCAAGATGAAAGATTTCCAGCAAAAAACAGCAGACCCGTGGATAATAATATGGGAGAATAATGCGGTGATGCAGCGTAATACGGAGCGGTTGTAGATATCATTATTAAGAGTTCATTAAAGTATGTAGTGAAATAATTGTTCAACCCCTCTGGGGTTGGGGAGTAATTGTCGCTATTCTACCCCGGACAACAAGCCCCGAGGTATCGGGCCATGCTGTCCGGGGTTATTGTTTGTAAACCCGTCCCGGGTTTGAGATATGAGTGTCCAATTAAGCACGTTTCGCAATTCCTGATGTGGCATATGATATTGTCAGGGTTATTGTTGTAAACCCGTCCCGGGTTTGTGGAAATAATATCTTATTACCCACTCCAAATCCCAGAGGGACTTACCATCAATAACCTAGATCAAATAACCCCGCTGGCGTATTGGATATAGTATCAAATTACCCTCCCTTAATCCCGGAGGGATTTACTATCAATTGCCTCGGGCGTTTACGCCCGGGGGTACCGGATAATGAGAGTCCCCCAGCCCCAGAGCGGGCTGACTAGATTTAGAGATTACACATCTTTATTGCCACAAACCACCACCTACCATTCTTCTAATTTACCATGATTGACTTCCTCAGGAGCAACATTATCCCCAGGTACCAATAATACCTTTAGCGTTTCCTCTTCATTAGCTTTAAGGTTCACCTCAAAACCAATCATAATAGTATTGGGATTCTCATCTTCAAACTCAAGCTTAGGTTTAGTTGAATAAGTCTGAATTTTAGCATTTTCAGGTTCAACAACAAGAAACTTTATCTCCTTCCCATCCTTTCTGATAATGGCAAGTTTATCATTAACAATTTCAATATTATCGTGAGTTAACATCGCCCACCTTACATTTGCATCGGTTTCATCATTAATAATTTCATCTCTTACTATTACATGATTATTATCCTCAATAGCGATTCCTCTTAGAGCACTTTTTAAGGATCCGCTATAAGCTGAAGAGATATCTAAAACCGTATTTCGGAATTGCTCATTATCTGAACTTTTTACAATTGTGGCATTTGCGTCGACCTTTTGTAGTTCGTTATCAACAGTTAGAGTACTGTGAAAGAAATTAGAATATCTAAGAACGGTCCATCTCTCAGAATCCTGTTCTCTGTTCCATAGATCAAGGCCTTTGGATTCCAGATTGTAATATTCGTGTTTCCCTAGGTCCATGGCCCAACGAATACCTTCGGCATCCATAACAAATGAACCAGCATCCATATGTGCATGACTAAGAGAAGCAGAACCACCTTTTACGCCGATAAAAATTCCGTCGTCATTCCATGAAGTACGATGGAAGCTTACAGGATTTTGACCTTTTCCTGTCCATGACTTATTTTCGGGCTCATCAATATCCAGATTCTCAAACCGCGAAGCCCAAATTGGGATTAATGGCAGGTAGCGATCCTGAGTCTTAATTGCCTTTTTATAAGATTTGTTGTTTGTTAATTCTTTAAGCAGCTTTTTCTGATTAAATAAAATGCTATTATCCTTTAATTCAGAAGCAAACCAATAAATTGCCGGTGTATATTCATTATCTTTTCTGCCATCGGAATAATTAAAGCTGCCTGTTGGACCATACATATGTAGAAAAAAATATGCGCTTTGCATGAAACCATTGTCTAATCCAAGATCTTCATCCTCACCATAAATTGACCTGTAAGCATCAATAAATAATACGTGATACATGGATCCGTAAGCCCAGTATATATTTCCTTCCGGGTAAGCTCCATCAGGTACATATTCCTTGAGTGGAATTTTCATGGAATTAATAGCTCTTTCAATTATTTCCTGAGATAGTTCAGGTTCGCTTTCATAAATAGCCATTGCACCGAGAGCAAGACCACCATTACATACCTGGTTCCAATTATTTTCTGTTCTAAGCCAACTGTTGTAGGTACTATCTTTTGAAGGCATAAAACCCTTATTTATGATGGCCTCTTTAATTATTTTTTTTGTATCCATACTAAGGTCGTGAAAAAGCCAATCGTAGCCTATACCAAGTGCTGCTGTCATTTCGGCAACATCTAAAAAATGACTTGGATTCCAATTCTCAAAAGCAGCAACAGTCAGCATCTCTTTTTCTGCCCTTTCAAGATATTTTATGTCTTTTGTAATTCTGTAGCTGTATGACAGAAACATTACACGTTTTAGGCAGGTCCTTGAAACTGTAAGTAGTCGTTTTCCTTTTTTCTCATAAATAACTGGATCCATATCTATCATCTTATCTGATGCCTCAATGATGACATTAGACAATTCAGCAACATAATTATTCCCCGAAAGGTTTTTAATTAGATCTGTTTCATCATCAGCCTGAAGAAATAAGCGCGGATGGGCAGGCAAATTATCGTCCTTTTTTTCTG
>JAGLSB010000533.1 GCA_023135955.1 Bacteroidales bacterium
AAGGGGTGACAAAGAGGTTTGCAGAATCGTTGATACTGCTGTTCCTGCTACAGAAGAAGATTGGGGAACAGAATATCTCGATTACATTATTTCGGCAAAAGTGGTCGATTCTATGGAAATAGCAATGGATCATATAGAAAAATATGGATCAATGCATTCCGAAGCAATTATAACCGAGAACTACAGCAATGCCCAGAAATTTCTCGATGAAGTAGATGCGGCAGCAGTATATGTAAATGCCTCTACAAGATTTACAGATGGGTATGAATTTGGATTTGGAGCCGAAATAGGAATCAGCACTCAGAAATTACATGCACGCGGACCAATGGGGTTAAAAGAGTTAACCACCACAAAGTATATTATTTATGGTAACGGACAGATTCGTGCATAGTATTTCCCCGTAATAATATCAACAACCCTGTATAAAGGAGACCTGTTTTTTTATGCCATTGATTTAGTTTATCTAATTAATCGAGAGAGATCATCAAGTTTTCTATTTGAAAAGAAATGTTTATTTTTGAATTAAAATCAGAAGAATGACAATATTAAATCATATAATAGAAGGATTTGGCGGATTTTCAAATAGGACAACGTTTGAGTTTCCGAAGGAAAATTCCACTTTAATTCTGGGAGTTAATGGTGCTGGTAAAACATCATTATTAAATTCAATTTATACTACAATTTCATATTGCATCTCAAGTATCATAGGAGTTAATCATCGGGAAATTGGTGTGTCTCAGAGCACAATATCAATTGGAAAGGAGCTTTCAGAAGTTATTAGTGAAATTCTACTTAAACAAGACGAATCCCCATTAGAGATTGGGTATAAAATTCTTCAGAATGGTCAAATTAACTTAATAGGTAAAGAACAAAATGTAATAAGAAAGCATTTTATTCAACTTCATAAGGATTATGATTATGGAATATTACCATTGTTTAGATATTTTCAATCTGAAAAGAATATTGATAATGATAAAGGAATAGTTAGTTCTCAAAAATTCAATAAGCTGGAAAATAGAAATATTGGATATGCAGAAAATTATTCTCGAGGAATTTTAATAAAGGAAGTTACAAGTTTTCTAATAAATCAGGTTAATATAGAAAATCAAGCAAAAGTTGATAAAAATAATTTAAATTATGAAACAAAAATAGGTGTTTTTTTAAGGACAACCCTAAATAATTTTACATCTTTACTTTATGGTCAGGGTGTTGAGGTAAAAGTAATGCCAAGTAAATTTTCCTCAGGGCAAAGTATTGTAATTGTTAAAAATGGTCTAGAATTAGAATTTTCACAATTATCAAGCGGAGAAAGATACATCTTTACATTAGTTTTAGAATTAGTATATAGAACAGTTGCTCTTAATCCCAGAATGAATGACTTTAAATCAGTACCAGGAATAGTTTTAATTGATGAAGTAGAAAATCACCTTCACCCAAGATGGCAGCTCACTATCGTTAAGGCTCTTGAGACATGTTTTCCTATGATTCAGTTCATTGTGAGCTCACACTCCCCATTAATTGCATCATCTGTCAGAAACAACCAAATTATTGCCCTTAGTAATTTTGAAAAAATACCTATTTATGACATGCCTGATGTTTATAGTGGCACATCAGATGAATTATTAGAAAAAATTCTACATTCAGACATTCAAATAAATGTATTTCAAAATGAGAGAGAAGAAATAGATTCATTAATCAACACATTTAAATTTGATTTAGCAGAAAAGAAATTAGTTATATTAAAAGAACTCATTAAATCTAACCCTCAGTGGATTAAAGATTTTGAGAATAAAATATCATTTGGGAAAGCATGATTAGAATTATTAAGTCAAGAGAGCCTAAATGTTTAACAAAGTTAAAGGAAGACGAGAATAACTGCTATGATAATTTACAAGACAAATGCCTGACAATTACTCGCCAGCTACTTTTTAAAGACCAAAAAGGGTTATGTGCATATTGTCAAAGTGTATTTAAGTTTACAGTATATATTGAGCACTTTATTGCGCAATCAGTAGACGATTCAAAAGAACTTGATTATTCAAATTTCCTAGGTGTATGTTCGGGTAAGTATTATCTTGATAAGAAAACAGGAAAGCATATTGAATATTGCAGTCGTTCAAGAGGGAATAAAGAATTATTTATAAATCCAGAATTAAACTCTTGTATATCAACAATATATTATGATGAGAAAAATAAGATCCGCTCAAATAATAGACAATATGATTCAGATATAAATGTAATACTAAACTTAAATTTTAAAGAGATTTGTGATGATAGAAATAAGGCATTTAACAATCTAATAAAAAGTATTTTTGATTTGGGCTTAAATTTGAATTTGACCAAGCTAGATATTTATAGAAAAGCCATTATATCCTTAAATAACAAACCAATAGAGTTTGTGGGCTTTCTAGTGTATAAATTACAAAAATTAATTGATTTTCATTTAAGTAATTAATTACTTGTGCCAATGTCCTATGAAAATTTATTCATATTGGAACCAAAGAATGGAAATAACACAGATTAATTATTAAACACAATTCTCAGCCTTGTTTCTTCAGCACTATAAACCCCAAATCGTATGGGCGGAATCCATAGCGGGCCCTCGTCAACAAGCCGAATAGCTTCTTTGCTAAATGCCGTATCCGGACTTTCAATTATCCTGAAATGATCAGCTTTGCCACCCTCATCAAGGATAAATTTTAGAAAAACAACAGCCTTTTCTTGTTCTGG
>JAGLSB010000534.1 GCA_023135955.1 Bacteroidales bacterium
ATAAATTTATTCGGGAAATACACTTTGGTAACCGGTGAAACTGCTATTGCCTCTATTAAAAAGCATATTCATCCTGCAGTAGCAATATTTTTTGTTGTAACGCTTACAGCCCATGTTTGTGGAAGCGTAATCGGTGTAATGGGCATAATCTCAGACGTATGTTTCAAGTGGTCTGAAAATTATATTGATGGTGGAATAGCCCCTATATATTTTTCCATATTCTTTATCGCTTTAGTTTACCTTATATTTCTTTTAGGAAAAACAGAGCTTTTCAAAAATATTCTTGCAGTTTTTGTTGGTATTATGGCTATTAGTTTTTTGATAAATTTTCTGATTCTTACACCTCCTTTAATAGAAATTGCAAAGGGTATGATACCAAGAGTACCCAATACCGGGCCAAATGAAAGTGCTTTTTTGGTTATGGCATCTATGGTAGGAACAACAGTTTTTTCCGGTTTATTCATTTTAAGAACAACTTTAGTTAAGGAAGCCGGATGGACATTAGCTGATCTGAAAACTCAGAAAAGAGATGCTTTGTTTTCAGGATTTATGATGTTTGTTGTGAGTGCTTCAGTTATGGCAGCTGCAGCTGGAACCCTTAATATCCAAGGCATCACCTTACAGAATGTATCTGAAATGATTAATATCCTGAGACCTCTTGCAGGGTCTTTTGCGGTTGCTATTTTCGCAATCGGACTAATAGCCGCAGGGGTCTCATCACAATTCCCAAACGTGGCTTTATTGCCATGGCTTTTGAATGATTATCATCAAAGGAAGCCTGACATGACAAGGACAAGTTATAGATTAATAGTGTTGGTTATTTCACTCCTTGGTTTGATCGTTCCCATTTTGGATGCAAATCCAATAGCAGTAATGATCACTTCACAGGCTTTTGGAGCCCTGGTCCTTCCGGTAACCGTTGCCTGTATCCTATATCTGGGGAATAAATCTTTATTAATGAAAAAGCATAAGTTCTCTGTAGGTTTGAATATTATACTTGTAGCCATATTTATCTTTGCCGCAATTATGAGTTATATGAGTTATACAGGAATATTCGCCACCCTTAAATCTCTATAAGACCCATTTAAGAAATCTGGATTTAATTACAAGACTGGAATTTACATATGCATGGAGATTTTGTAAATAAAGCATAAAACCTTAATGAAAGAGCTTGAGGAAATATATTTCAAAAGTCAGAAATCTTATCGAAATTGGCTGCAAAGGAATCATGATAATAGTCCCGGTATTTGGATTATATTCTATAAAAAGCATGTAAATATAGAATGTATGAAATATAATGAGGCTCTGGAAGAAGCACTTTGCTTCGGGTGGATTGATAGTATTATAAGAAAAATTGACGAAGACCGCTATGTAAGAAAATTTTCTCCTAGAAAGAATACCAAAAATTGGTCGGACATAAACAAGAAGTTAGTGATTGCCTTAATAGGAAATGGTAAAATGACTGAAGAAGGTTTAAAAAAAATTGACATTTACTTAAAAACAGGAAAAGTTGAATGGGAAAGTCAGGAAACAAAAGAACAGAAGACAACAGAGTTCCATATTCCTGATTTTATAATAGAGGAATTTACCAGAAATGAACCTGCCCTAATAAATTTCAATAACCTTTCCCAAACTAATAAACGACATTACATTCTTTGGATTACTACTGCAAAAAAAGAAGTCACAATTAATAAAAGGTTGAAAGAATCGGTTGAACTATTAAAAGAAAATAAAAAATTAGGACTGAAATAAATAGGGTAATAATGCCCATCTAGTATAGTTCATTGCCCATTAAATATCCCAATGAAATAATTCCCTAAAAAAAAGTATATTTATATGGAACTTACAAGCAATTAGTGAAGTACGATACAATACCCGGCCTTAGACAAAATAATATTGAAGTATGGAATATTGAATACATAAACTAACATCAAAACTAATTATCATGAAAATGAAGTTTTTAGTAATTATCCTGACAATCCTTGGAACAATTACAATGTCATAGAGGTTGATGGGGCTGCCGCTGATTTCGTGTTACCACTTTATATTACTGGAACCATACCGGCTACAATGATTAATCAATAAATAACTGGTTCTGGTTGCTACTATATAACATGATACTGTTATTTTCAATTTAAAATTGCGGCTTTTTTGCCCGCACACTGGACTGGTTGCTGGTTGCTGGGCGCCACCCTGAGCCTGCGGTTCCTAAGCTAGCCGAAGAGCCGAGGGGTACTGGTTGCTAAATGCTAACAGCTAACAGCTAACAACTA
>JAGLSB010000535.1 GCA_023135955.1 Bacteroidales bacterium
TATCGCTGACACTAAATGATTTTAATTCTTTAAAATGACCATTAATCATACCATGATATCCGTGTCGGATGCCAATTACCTGCATTTCATTATATACGGCAGCTCTTGTTACACCTCTAATGGCTGCGTTCATTCCTGGTGCGTCTCCTCCCGAAGTAAAAACACCTATTTTTTTCACTTTCCCCATTATTCTTAGTTAAAATATTTCTGAACGGAAAATTCTTTTATAATGATTAAAATTAGAACATTTATTTAAATAATCTTAAAACTTTCGATTCTTTCCTTTACTAATTTTAATACCCAGGCCGGTGTGGATGTTGCGCCTGCAATTCCGACATTCGCCACCGAATCAAACCACTCCTCTTTTAGCTGGTCGACCTCGGAAATAAATTTAGAATTATCATTTTCTTTTTTGCAGATATCAAAAAGAATTTTTCCGTTTGAACTATTACGCCCTGCAACAAATATTAAGATGTCGTATGATTGTGCAAAATCAACTATCCCGGGTTGTCTGTGCGAGATATGTTTGCAAATTGTATTCTTAACTTCAACCTTAACACCGGGATGCTCCTTTGCATTTCCCCTTATCTGATTCTCCATTTCTGTAAAACCCTCAGAATCCATAGTTGTTTGGGAGAATAAGGTTAAATTTTTTTCCGGATTAATTTTCTTTATGTCTTCAGAATTTCTGATTATAACTGCACTATTATTTATCTGACCATTAAGAGCTTTCACTTCGGGATGTGATGTTTTTCCATAAATAACAATCTGATCATTTTGAGTATCAGAATTTTTATAGCTATTACGAATTTGCTTCTGTAGTGCATTTACTATAGGACAGGTGCCATCTATAATAGAAATATTTCTCTCTTCGCAAATCTCGTAAGTTGACGGTGGTTCCCCATGAGCTCTTATTAAAACTGTTTCATCTTTCAATTTAAGGAGATCTTCTTTTTCAATAAATATCATTCCTTTTTCAGCCAAACGATTAACTTCTTCCTCATTGTGTACAATTTCACCCAGACAATAAAGTTTATCACCCTTATCAAGGATCTCCTCTGCCATTTGAATGACCTTACTAACCCCAAAACAAAAACCTGAACTTTTTTCTATTTCAATATTCACTTTTTGACTTTCTTTATTAAATCTCTAAACCAGATCATCTGATCTTCAGGTGTTAAATTGGAGTTATCCAACAAAACAGCATCGGAACTCTGAACCAGGGGACTGGTTTCACGACTCTGATCTATTTTATCTCTGTGCATCAGATTTTCTAATATTTCATCAAAACTCACATTTTCACCTTTAGCGATGAGTTCATCAAATCTTCTATGTGCTCTAACCTCCGGACTTGCTGTTAGAAAAATCTTAATCTCAGCATTAGGGAAAACTACGCTACCAATATCTCTTCCCTCCATAACAACAGACTGATTATCTCCGTAATTTCTCTGAATTTCAACCAATCGATGCCTTAACTCAGGAACAACACTAACTTCACTTACCATTGAAGAAACGGTGAGCGAGCGAATCTCTCCCTCTACATCTTTATCATTAAGAAAAACGTGCTGTTTTGCTGAATATTGAACTTTTCTGAATTCAATATTAATCTTATCAAGCGATTGTACAAGTTCATCTACATTTAGTTTTCCTGCATGAATAATGTCATTTTCAAAGCAATACAAAGTAGCAGCCCTATACATAGCTCCACTGTCAATGTATAAAATATCCAGCTCATCAGCAATTTGCTTTGCAAAACTGGATTTCCCGCAGGATGAATGACCATCGATAGCTATAATCATAAAATGAAATTATTTTAACACAAAAGTAGGAAAAACCAGCGTACAGACAAGGCGTGCATAGAGAGTACAGAGGCTGTATAAAAAGTCAGATTCTATTAAAATCAACTTACAATTTGATACCTTGCATAATTTACCCCCTGATCCCGATATCTATCGGGACCCCCTAAAGGAGGGACTTTAGAGAGCAAATCCTATCCTTAAGCGATGATTTATTAGTTGATGGTTGCAATCTGTAAGTTCAAATTCTTCGTATTGTACTTTTAAGACAGCCTCATCACAAGAAGTATTATTATACAGAAAGATACGCTATTTTCATATCAATCGAAAACTCTGAAAGTTTTTATAACTATGATTGGGTTAATTTTTATAAAATCTGTTCCAGAATAATAGCAATCTTAAAACTCAACATTAATATTCAATTTCCCCCCCAAACCAGTCTCAATAATCCTTCTTAATGTGGAAATACGAACATCACTGGAAGCACGCTCAATCTTTGAAATGTATGCTCTGTTAACATTTAACTTCTGAGCAAGTTGTTCTTGTGTAAGGTGAGCTTTTTTTCGAGACTCTTTTACAAGTTCAGCTACCATATATGCTTCGGCCTTTTGTTCAAAAGATGCACGGTTTCTTGTTCCTGTCTTGCCATATTTCTGATCAAAGTGCTCATTAATGGTCTTTGGGTTCAATGTCCTTTTATCACTATTCTTTTTTGTCTTCATAATAATTTCTTCTTAATTTCTTGGCCCGATCTATCTCCTTTCCTGGTGTTTTCTGAGTTTTCTTTTGAAATCCATGAAGTAAGATTACCAATTTATTGTCATCGAAAAACGAAAAAATCCGATAAATATCGCTTTTAAACTCAATTCTTATTTCATAAATACCATCCTCAAGATGCTTAAAAAACTTAGCTGGAATTCTTTCTTGTGATACAACAATCTGCAAAACATAATCAACTTTATCCTTTACCTTCACTTGCAAAGGATTATAGAAATCCCAGAAATAGTTTTTATAAGGTTCAAGTATTCTCATTATCAAATACAAAAGTAACCAATTAGTTACTATTCTGCAATCCTTTTATGAAATTTAAACAAGAAAATGATGCAGTTTCATTCATTATTAGTAACTGTTTATATGGGTATTGAATATTCCTGAGTAAAGTGTATAACTGTTCCGTCATATAGTGTATAACTGATTGGAGGGAAAAATACTGATAAGCCATCGGTTGAAGGTGGAAGTATGATATCGGGATAAATCGATAAACTTCAATTGTAAATTCCATCAACACTCCTGTCAACATAAATTGGAAAGCCCCCGCCGATCCGAGGATCAACGGGGGCTTTCGCATAGTAGTCGTAAGGTTCTGTGATTGATCATGAGAATTCTATGAGAATCCAATTGAGGTAAAAAAGTGACAACAGTTCCATCAACAACTTAAATGCAAAAATCCCGCAAGTCGTTGACTATGTGGGATCTGCAATTTTAAAGTATTAATACTGTTATAGCTTTAAGGATATCAAACCAATAAAATAAGGTGTTTTTTGGATATGTTCAATCGTGTTGAATGATCCTACGTTTATTAGACTCATTTTCTAGAAATGGAAGAAGAAAGAAAAGTTTAATGAGCTAAAATCAAGGCCCATACCAAAATCTCCTGCACCGTCAATGGAGTTATAAACTAAAACATTGTTTGATGCAGTCATCGACCATCTTTGAGTAAACCAGTATTGTATTCCTGCTCTGGCTCCAAAGTCAAGAGTGCTATACTCTCCTCCGTCAACCCCTGTAATAATATCTCCGCCGCCGATTCCAACAAATCCATCACCGAAGAAAGATATTCTATCATCTACCGGGATATAATATCTGATGTAGGGCTGTAAATCCCAGGCACTGGAATTATTTCCACTAGAAAGAAAAATAGTGCCACCGAATCCAATATTATCTTTAATCAGCATTCCAAAATTAGGCGCAACTGTAAAATCCCTGCTTGACAAGTTGCCGAAGGCAACTCCTCCACCTATCCACATTCTTGGAGAATCTGAACTCTGGTTATTTCTTGGCTCTTGCCCATTCTGTGCAACAATAGTTGTTACAAATAATAGACTTAGCGCGAATGTTAAAATTTTCTTCATATACAAATTCATTTAAATTTTTTAGAATAAAGACCCAAATATAATATTAATAACTTAAACTCAATTTATGTTTATGGGCATTTTTAACAGAATGTTTGGGCATATCTGAGCTAATATGTTCAACTAAGAGAAGTAATATTGATCAATTGTTTGAAATCGAAGCATTTCAGCACGCACAAATAAATAAATTATTTGGTAAGCCAGTAAGAGAGAGAGATGGTTGTTAGAATTGGATGTAAACTTAGGCTTATCCAGTTCCATTTAAAAGTTAATTTATCAATAATACCATCAACATATAAAAGAATTACTCCGGTAAGGATTGAGAAACTGCTAAAATATATTTCGTACTGAAAAAATGTAAAGTTTAAAAAAGGATTCTCATTAAAAATGAAGGTTGTAAAGATGGCTTCGAAGGTATATCCTAATTTATTACTAGAACCAATGATTACAGAATTATAATAATCCATTTCTTTTCTTGGAGAACTGAATAAGGAATTTGTTTTAGCTCGCCAAAGAAATGAATCACGTTTGTTTTGATTTGTATATTTTGTATTAATAAAAATCTTGGTATTGGATAACAGGGGAAAAAACTTGTTCTGTCCATAATTCTGCTGCGTTCCGGTTATGGCTCCCTTGCCGTGATCCATACT
>JAGLSB010000536.1 GCA_023135955.1 Bacteroidales bacterium
GGCAAACGAACCTTATTTAATTCAAACTGAAACCGACCCTGTTTATTCTACTGATCGTGTTACAGCTTTTCGTGTGCGTTCTGATTTTGATATGGATCTTGATGAAGACCTTGGATGGGCAGATGCTCTCAACAAGGCACCCTCTCAAACAGTTGATTCTCCATTTCGCATCCGCTTCGAAGTGGAGAGTGACAACTCTTTTTATCGTCGACAATACAGCCTTCAATATCGTTGGAACAATAAACCATGGACCTACATTGAGGCCCAGGAATTTCCTTATCCATCAGCTGCATCACCAACTGTGAGCATTGTAAGTTGCGAAGCGTTTTTCTTTGGCGAAGAAGCAGATGATCTAATTGCAGTGTCCAAAAAGCCAGCAAATCCAGGCGCAGGCATCAACCTTGCCCCCACCACTCCCGGCTGGTTTGCCGAACCGGAAACAGGAGCATCAGTAGAGTGGGAATGGGCAATGGTGATACGCAGATGGGCAGACGGTCCTCTACTGGTGAAAGACGGCGACCGATTCTCCCTGCGCATAGTCGATCATCTTGGACGTCCACTTGACGGACCCATGCCTGAATTTACGGTAAATGTACCCAAAGGACATCTGGGTGGTACTTTTGTGGAAACGCCTGCACGCATTGGCCCTTACGAAAACAGTGACGGCGATATGTACTTTATCATGGAACCCACCGAAACCGATAACATCTTTATGATGTTAAAATCGACTGATGGAGGTCAATCCTGGTTTGAAGTGGATCCGGATAATCGTCCGCAGATAAGTGACCTGGAAGGTGTGGGGTCCGTTATGTCCGACGACGGCATCTTCCACATTATCCATCAAGTATCAAAAGCTGTTTACTATCACGCTTTTGCCACTTCCGACCATGCTGAAAACAAAGACCGGTGGATTGTAGAGAGTCATCTTATCACTCGCCATGAAGAACCACCAACGCAAGTGGCAGACATTACAATCCGCCCGGATGGTAGTTTGGTTGCAGTGTTTGCTGCAGGAAATCAGTTGCAGTATAGTATCCGTAAACCCAATGGTACATGGAGTACAGCGGTTTATTTCAACCAGAAAGATCCAGTGGGTTTTACCAATCCTTCAGTCGTTTGCCAGTCCGGTGGTACTGTGGATATTGCTTACAAAAGCTTGGACGGCAAAGCTTGGTACCGTCAACTTTTGCCAGATAATTCACTCACCAAACCACAACTTTTTGCCCAAAACCTGGGAACTTCTGAGGACGAAAACATAGCAATTCTACCCCTTGTTTATTTACCGGAAAAGGAAACCATTATTGCTGTTTTTCACCATTCCGACGGGTATCTTTATCTGAGCTACAGATCTAAAAACAATCCGTGGTCAGAACCTGCAAGGGTATCAGATCGGCCCGTGGTGACCAACGCAGTTGATTCAGAACAGGTTGGAGCTGATGTGGTAGTATGGGAAGACCAGATAATTATTTCCTACATCTCTGAAGAAGACAGGGACATTTACCTAACCCTAATAAACGATTTCAACCAAATACCAGATGCTAAACTAATCGTCTCCGACATTGATGGATCATGGGTACGGGGCAATATCCTGCACAAACAGCAAAGTTCTCCTGTTTACGTGATCATTTATGATGCAGGAAGCAAAGGGGGATCTGGGTATAATAAGTTTATTTCTATTGAGTTGGAAAATGAATAGGATTGTATCTGAATTCGTGAGATTAATAAACCAGAAACGGAGGTTTTTAGTCAAACTGGGGTTATGTGCAATTCTCAAAGAATAAATGATTGAATTGAAAGAAACTGCTTGCAAATGAAAGTCCATAGAATTTTTATATCAGGTATTCTAGTTCTAATAAGTTTTGCTCTATCTGGTCAGTATCTTGAAAATACTTCAGCAAGAAATTATAGTATTGTTGGGGGTTTAGTTGCTGGTGTCAATTATTCTTGGTTTAAAAATTCTATTGGGAATTATAGTCTTTGGTCCCCTGAAGTGGCAATTGGAGTTTCATTTAAAAAGAGAATAAAAGAAATCTACTTAATACAAGCTCAGTTTCTACTTGGAGAAAAATTAAGTAGACTTTATGATGATAGAAATGATATTTCAGGAAGGAATACAACATCTGATTATACTGAAAACATTCAATACGTATTTACTGAAGTAGTTTACTTTGATCATATATTAGATTATAATCATTTCTATATTGAGCTCCCTATTGAAGCTGGAATAAAACTCAACAAGAGGTCTCACTTTACTCTGGGGACAGCCCTTAGATTTTATCCCCCGTTAAAAGAATATAGTTACGACGATTTTCTAAAAATGAAACTTGATTATAGTCTTATTACAGGTATGCAATTTGAATTAAGGAGGAATTTAGTACTAGAAATAGATATGCTAGTTGGTCTTAATAATATCCATTCAAAATATATTTTAATTGGAGGAGGAACGGAAATGTTAGAGTATTCAAGTACTTTGAAAAGTCGGTCGCTTCAACTTAAATTAGTATATGAATATTAAGTTTAATACGATACTTACAGAATTGAATAAAACCAGGAATTAATATGCATCAGCCGTTAATCGCAGACTGCCCCGCCAGCAATAAATGACGGAGTGCGCCGCACACCACTGTACCCAAAAGTATTTGAACAGAATGTTAAGTTATAGTTGAAACTTTATGTAAATTTCTAGTAGTGAAGCATAAACAAGATTGTTTTCAGGTAAAAATATTGTCAGTACTTTCAAACTTGACATGAGTATCATTATTATTTAATTTTAACTATTACTAAACTTAAATATTATGAAAAACTTGATCAAATCAATGTTAATTATCTTATTAATTTGCTTTATTAGTTTTTCGTGTAAATACAGAGATGATTATGACGAAAAACAATTATGGGAAAAAGCTTATAATATTTGTGAGAGCCAATTAATTTTGGATTCACATATTGATTGGCCGTTAAAATATCTTTTGTTTCCTGAGGATATATCAAGGAGAACTACTAAAGGTGATTTTGATTATATCAGAGCCAAACAGGGAGGTCTGGATGCTGTTCTGTCTGTTGCATATATCCCTGCCAACATGGATGTTGATGAAGGTAGGATTCTGGTTGATTCAATTCTGGAAATAATTAATAATCAAATTAAAACTCATCCCGATAAATTTGCCTATGCCAAAAACACCTATGATATTGAGAGGAATTTTAATAATAATCTAATTTCCTTACCTCTCTGTTTGGAAAACGGGATGCCTATTGGAAATGATTTAGAGTATTTAAAATATCTAAAGGAACAAGGAATTGTATATATTACACTTAATCATGATAAGACAAATCAAATCAGCGATTCTAATTTTGATGAAAATAGAGAATGGAAGGGACTAAGTCCCTTTGGCATTGAAGTGATAAAGGAGATGAATCGCCTTGGGATAATAATAGATATTTCACATTCAACAGACAGCACTGTCAGTCAATCTTTAAGATATTCTAAAGCTCCTGTAATCGCTACTCACTCATCATGCAGACACTTTACACCTGGTTTTGAAAGAAACTTATCAGATACCTTAATTAAAGCAATTGCAGCTAAAGATGGAATTATCATGATAAATTTTGGCTCTTTTTTTCTTGATAATGAATGTTTTAAAAATTGGGCATACCTCTTTTACATATGGCAGGATTCGACAGGAATTGATTTAACCTCAAGTGAAGGAATAAAATTTATAAATGAGTATGGAAAAACTCATAAAATTCATTCTGATTCTAAAAAACTTGTTGATCACATTGAACATGTAATTAACCTGGTTGGGATTGATCATGTTGGAATAGGATCTGACTATGATGGGATCTTATCAGCGCAGCCTTCGGATTTACCAGATGTCTCAAGTTATCCGGTTATCGTATATGAATTACTCAAAAGAGGATATGCAGAAAATGATATTAAAAAGATTCTATCAGAAAATTTTTTAAGAGTATGGAATGATGTTATTGAAATTTCAGACTCTTTGAATAATATGATATGAACAATTTGAAAATTGTCGACAATGTTTGGCAATGTTAAATCTTTCTTAAGAAAATTAGAGATTATAAACGTGGTTCGGAATTAATTTTCTCAATAACAAAAGTGCAAATAAAAAAGGGACATAGTCTAATCAACTACATCCCTTTTTCTATTACTCTTTAAAATAAAATTCCAATAAATCTTAGAATTTAATTTTTAAACTCAGACTTTCAAGTGCTTTCCTACTTGAGGCCAAATCTTTTAAAATGGCTGATTTTGTATCTGTAAATTTGTCTTTCAGGTTATCAAATAAATCATGGTAATATTTAATACCTTCATCGAGATTATTAGCAAATTTTAATAAATACTTCTCTTGCTTGGCATTGGATGAAGCTTTTGCCTCATCAATTTTATCCTTCAGGTAATCAATATATATTTTCAATTCTTTAATAAACATATTTGGCCTGTCGGTTCTGCTAATCATATTAGCCCGACCATAGATATGATCGATGATTTCTTTTAAGCTCATCTTTTTTGAGAAATATGCCAGGTTAGGTCCTGGACAAACAGAAACTCCTTCTGCAGCATATTTATCATCCATATTATGTACCAAAACAGCAGCTTCACTCAATCCTACACACAGACATTCCTTTTCAACAATTTTTTCATATTTTGTTTTGTAATCGGCTGCAGAAGCACCACTATTGTCTAGTTCCTTTATTTTCAAACGTTGATATTGACGAGAAGCAGTACAAATTCTTCTTTCAGTAAATTCATTATTAGAAGAAAGATATTTCTCTGGACAGGTACTGCCAGGAGTTCCTTTATCGACAAAAGATAGCTTCTCTATATTCTTAGTGCTGGTTCTAAGATTATTGAATGGAACACCTAAAGGGGAATTATTACTTAAAAATAAATCTTCCTCTTTTGCTTCAATTAAATTATTCAATGTAGTTTCATCAACAACAGTAGCTTCAGGAACCAATAGAAAAGGTGTGCCCCATCCAACAGAATCAACGTCATATTCATCCATCAGAAACTGATGTTCCTCAGCTGTACCTACACCACCCTGAGCCGTAAGTAATAATTCTAATTCATTTTCAGGTACAATGCGGCTCTTACCAGCTAATGCTGGCAAAAGAATTTCATGAACAGTTTTTATCAATTCATTTCGATTTTCTTTAAATTCAGCCAAGATTGGACCCAAAAGATAACCGTCAGAAGCAAATGCATGCCCGCCACAATTAAGTCCGGATTCTACTCTATATTCCGAAACCCAAAGTCCTTTTTTGGCTAAGAATTTACCTTGAATCAAAGCAGATCTATAATCACTAACTTTTAAAACAATTTTCTTTTTTATGTTCCCTTTTGCATCAGGAAAAAAATCTTCAAATTGCTCGATGTATCCATACAATCTTGGATTCATACCTGCTGACAGAACTATGGAGGATCTGAGATCGCTATTAGCAAATCCTCTGAGTGCAGCATGAGCATCATTATATTCAACAGACAGTTGGTCACCATTGCTATAATTGTCCTTATCAAGTTTAGTCATTATATTAACATCAATGCTACCCATTGATAAGTTATCCTTTAACCAGGTACGAATCTCACTTAAATTAAAATTATGCTTTGTTAATTCTAAAAATTTTTGTTTCAATTCTGAGCTATCAGGGAGCATATTAAAGTACTCTCTAATTTCATGACCCTTTTCATTAAGAGTATTTTTTAACTCTTCAAATTTCTTTTCAGCAAGACTATTTACAATATTCAAGTAGGATGTAATCCTCTTTGCTCTGAAATCTTCAATTTTATTTGTAATCTCTTTATATGGAATTTCATATAAATTACAATACACTTTTCTCATCTTCTCCATGAGAATATCGTCAACTATAGATATAACTGAATCTATACCGTATTGTGCAACCTTTATTGGAGAATCAACTGTATACGCAAGTCCCATAACAGGAATATGAAAGGAGTGAGCTTTAACCATAGTTCAACAAAGTTATATTATTTTGAAAAAACGATCTATTAAAAAACTTATATATGAATTTACTAAACGTGAATTCATAAACTTTCAGTAAAAATAAATATATAATTAACATATTAACTCTTGATTGAGAAAAAAAGTCAATAATAAATATTAGTAAAACAAAAAAGCCTGTACAGTTACAGGCCTTTTACAAGTTGGAAAAAAATAGTAGTAAATATTAAATAACTTTTACATTTACTGCGTTTAATCCTTTTCTACCTTCTTGCAATTCAAATTCTACGGCATCGCCTTCTTTTATTTCATCTATAATTCCAGAAATGTGTACGAAATACTCGTTTTTTGAATCTTCTTCAATAATGAATCCAAAACCTTTTGATTCATTGAAGAACTTAACTGTTCCTTTTTTCATTGTTTAATTTTAAAAATATTATAATCGACAAAGGTAGTATTATTTCTTTTACATATTAGTTTTCCAAATTAAATTATTAACTATTGCTACATTAGTCCTATTATATGATGTAATTCTTGATTATATCTCAATTATTTAAAGACATATTTATGTCCTTTGGCTTTATTATTAAAGACATCTGCAACCAAAATAGGAGTCTTCAATACATTTATGATTAATAATTTGTTAAAAGAATCAATCTATATAAAATAAAATTAATCGTATTTCAGAATAATTGTATACATTGCTTTATTTTAACTTAAATTATAAACATGGACAAAGCATCAACAATCTTTTTAGCTTCATCTCTCATCATTATCATGTTGGGAATGGGATTATCACTAGTTTTTGCTGATTTTAAAAGGATAATTGTTTACCCCAAGGCAATTTTTGTTGGTTTAGCAAACCAGTTAATTCTATTACCAATAATTGGATTTACAATTGCAATTATTTTCCCAATGAGACCTGAAATTGCTATTGGAATAATGATTTTAGCTGCCTGTCCTGGTGGTCCAACATCTAATTTAATAACCCATTTAGCTAAAGGTGATACTGCTTTATCTGTTACATTAACAGCCATAAGCAGTTTTGTAACAATATTGACCATTCCTTTTATTGTGAATTTCTCACTAAAATATTTCCAGGAGGAGGGAGAAATGATCAGACTGGATGTGGTTTCTACTATTATTCAAATTTTCGCAATTATCGTAATTCCGATAACTATTGGTATGTTTATAAGACATTACAAGACAGGATTCGCATTGAAAATGGCGAAACCAGTACGTATAGCATCTGCAATAGTTCTGGCTTTGGTAATTATTGGAATTGTTATTAAGGAAAGAGAAAATATTATTTCATATTTCCAACAAGCCGGCTGGTTAGCGCTATTATTAAACGTTTCGACGATGGCAGTTGGTTATTTTTCATCCAGAATATTTAAAATTAAAGATAAACGTGCAATATCCATTTCAATTGAATCGGGAATTCAAAATGGGACATTAGCAATCTCAATTGCAGTTGTTCTACTTGGTAGTTCTGAACTTGCTATTACTCCGGCAATATATAGTCTAATAATGTTTTTTACCGGAGGTGTTGCTATTTATTTAGGTTTAAGACGTAATAGATTATCAGCAGATAATTAGTATTTATATTTAGGTTTTTATTTCTATTGAATATTATGCACTGAATAATTTAGCGCAATGATTCTCAAATTTTGTTATAAAATAAGCTGAATTTTTGAGCAAGCTGGTTCTACATCTTTTTCTTAAATTTACTCACAGCAAGGCCTTTATTTATATAATTATGAGACACAGATTATTTTGAAAAAACGGAATAGAAAAATATTTAAAATCTTCAAAGATGAATTTCGCCGACTTTTTTATATTAGTATAGGCGTTTTTCTTTTTATACTCTTTTTTCAACCTTTCCCTCTCGAAATGCTCGATTACGATTATCGATTAATGTATGTAAGTGGATTTGGAGCAATTACTTTTTTCTTGGCTTGTACTGTATTAATATTTCTTCCATTATCTATTCCAAAATGGTTTGATACAAGTAATGGATTAAGCGAACCTCCTTTTATTCTAAACATCCTGTTACTACTGATGATCGCTACATCCTATGCCTTTTATATCAGGTATGTAGGCAATGTGCCGATTACACTTTATATATTGTTTAAGGTAGTTTTAGTTTGCATGTTGCCCTTAATAATTCTACTGATACTATATAGAAATATGTCATTAGAAAAAACTATACTGGTTTTACAAAAACAAAATAAATCCTATTTCTTAAAACTCGAGGAAAATGAAATAATTGAAGAGGAGGAGAAAATAGAAATACTTTCAGATAATAAATCTGATAGATTTCAATTATTACACAATAATATTATTGCTATTAAATCAGCTGATAATTATATTCAAATCTATTATTTAGAAAATAAAACTCTCGAAAAAAAGCTACTAAGAAATACATTGAGAAATATTGAATTGCAATTTATTGATCATAAAAGTTTTATTCGTTGCCATCGCACCAGTATTATTAATGAACTGTATATTGATAAGCTAATACGCAATTATAGCGGTTACCACTTGCAAATGAGTTATTTAGAGGAGTCAATACCTGTCTCAAGGCAATATTTAACGAACGTAAAAGAAATACTTGCAGAAAAGAATTAGACTTGTTATTCACCACTGATTTATTGTAATTCACCACAATTTTATTTAACTCCCCCCTTTCGTTGGTTATACATCCCAACTATTTTTATTGATAGTTTATTAGGCTTAAAGTTGTCATTGAATTAATAAATATAAAAAACATGGCAAACTTCGTAGATAATTATTGTGAATACCCAACTGCTTTACGCAGACCAATGTGGAGAATATGGCATAATCTCATGTTACGATTTGTAAAGGACAGTTCAGTAAATTTTATGAATTATGGTTTTTCAGGCTTAAATGGTGATGATCCTATTAAGTTAGAGAAAAATGATGAAATAAACAGATATTGTATCCAACTATATGATCATGTAGCGAGTGGCATTACCCTGGAGAATAAAAAGGTAGTAGAAGTCGGTTCTGGCAGAGGAGGCGGAGCTCATTATATTGCTCGTTACCATAAACCACTTAAATACACTGGAGTTGATATATCACCTGGAGTAATTAAATACTGCAATAGTGAATATAATGTTCCCGGCTTATCCTTTGTTGAAGGTATGGCAGAAAATATACCGCTTGATACAGGATCTCACGATGCTGTTGTTAACGTTGAATCGGCTCGATGCTATAGTGATTTAAATCTTTTTTTTAAGGAAGTACACAGGATTTTAAATGCAGAAGGTCATTTTTTGTTTGCAGATATGATAGAAAAAGAAGAAATAGAAGATATGCGGAAAAGACTTCAAAGCTCAGGGTTTACCATTTTCTCAGAAAAAGAGATAACAAAAAATGTTGCTAAAGGCTTAGCGTTGGATTCAAAACGTAGAGAATTATTGATTGATGAAAAAATTCCTGGAATATTGAAAAAATCATTTGAAAGATTTGCTGGCACTGAAGGAACAGATCGTTTCAACTCGTTCCAAAACGGAAAATTCGAATACTGGAGTTTTATTTTAACTAAAAATTAGTAAGCCTTGTGGATGAACACACGAATCCACTAAGCCTGAAAGGCTTAAATATCAATCCCGAATTCTCGGGATTGATGTATTACCCTTGCAAATAGAACCATAGCATAAACTAAATCAGTGAGACTTTAATTTTGAGAAGCAAAATTATTTAGTCGAACTCATTTCATGTATGAGCTAAAATCTTATATTTGTTATACAAGTATGATATTCTAGTAAATTACATAATCTTATTTTTAATGTCTAAGAATCAAGAAAACATAAACAATACAGAAACTTATAAATCCACTAAACCTAAAGAATTTATATACAAATTTAAAGTGACTGAGGACTTACTTGATGAATACAATCACATTAATAATGCAAGATATCTGGATCTTTATGAAGAAGCAAGGTGGGCAATACTCGAGGGGACTTTTTATGGGAGGCAATATGTAAAGGAAAGGGCAATTGGCCCTGTAATTTTAGAAGTAACAGTAAAATTTAAGAGAGAAATTAAATTAGGTGAAGTCATAACAATAATAACAAAGAATAAAATTGAGGGAAACCGAATTTACATTTTTTCACAGGAAATGAAAAACGAAAATGGCGAAATATGTAGTACAGCTATTTTCAAGGGAGCATTATTTGATCTGAAAGCCAGGAAAATAATAAAAGCAGATGAAAAATGGATTAAGGCTCTTGGCCAGTAGTGTTTAATAATTATATCAAACGCGTTCTTAGAAATAATTCAAAATCTAAAATACCTTACAATGAAAAATTTATCTTATCTATTAGTTTTGATATTTATTTTCACTATCACAGCTTGTAAACCTGATTCAAAACAAAAGATCGTAAATCTAAAGGTTGAATACAGCACTGAACCCAATAATCTGGATGTTGAAAACCCTAGATTTTCCTGGCAATTATATTGCAATCAAAGAGATATAAAACAAACTGAATATAAAATTCTGGTTGCTACAAAACCCTCTCTTTTGAAGAATAAAAAAGCAGATGTTTGGAATTCCGGATGGCAAAGTTCTGACCAAAGTGTTTTTGTAGAGTTTGGTGGTGAAAAGCTGGAGTCTGGTAAAGATTATTTCTGGAATGTTAGCATTAAAACGAATAATGTTGAAATTTCCGGATCTTCAAAGATTTCAAAATTTAGTACTGCATTTCTTAATGAAAATGAATGGATTGCAAAATGGATAGCATACACTCCTGAAAAAGATCCAGCAAATAAAAGCAGCTTACTCCGTTCAACTCTTCTTAGAAAAGAATTCACACTCAAAGCAGAACCGATATCTGCAAGGATTTACATTAGTGGTTTAGGGAATTACAAACTTTCTATTAATGGAGAAAAAATTGGAAATGACCTGTTAACGCCTGGATGGACAGACTATCGTAAAAGAGTACAATATCAGGTTTATGATGTTACTGAAAATTTATTAGAAGGTGATAATGCTATCGGTATTATGTTGGGAAATATGTGGTGGTCCGGCGGACTAGGATGGAGTGGTGCCCAAGTATATTCCGAGGGTCCTCTAATGGCTATTGCTCAATTAGATATTCAATATAAAAACGGCGAAAAAGAATTAATAATCACTGATAATGACTGGAGAGCAAATCTATCTCCAATAGTTGAGAATTCCCTTTATCATGGCGAAATTTATGATTCACGACTGGAAATCCAATCCTGGTCAGAAGCAGGACTTGAGGATTCTAAATGGTCATCTGTTGAATTAATAAGTATCGATACAATAAAACTATCTGCACAGAAAGCGCCTGAAATAAGAATAGCAGATGAAATCTCTCCTGTCTCAATTACAGAAGTTAATCCCGGAGTTTATGTATTTGATATGGGTATTAACATGGTTGGATTCACTCGCATAAAGGTCAAGGGGAGTAATGGAGATACTATTGTTCAGCGCTTTGCTGAATTACTTCATCCTGATGGTACAGTTGCACAAGAGAATTTACGCTCGGCTCTGGCAACAGACTATTATATTATGAAAGGTGAAGAGGAAGAAGTCTGGGAACCTTCATTTACATATCATGGTTTCCGTTATGTTCAGGTTGAAGGACTGAAATACAAACCGGAAATGGATATGCTTACCGGACTTAGATTTTATTCTTCTGCTCCGGTAGTAGGTAATTTTGAGTGTTCAAATGATCTATTAAATAATATTTGGGGCAATATCTTGAATGGCCAAAAAGGTAATATGCATTCTGTTCCCACCGACTGTCCCCAAAGAGATGAACGTCTTGGATGGATGGGTGATGCCCAGATTTTCGCTCCTACAGCCTCTTATAATATGAACATGGCTAAATTCTTCGCAAAATGGGTGCGTGACATCACCGATAGTCATCATGAATCGGGATACGTTTATGATGTAAATCCTCAAATTGTAGTTGACGGACCTTCTAAGGCAGGTTGGGGAGATGCTGTTACTGTTGTTCCAATGCAGATGTATAAATTCTATGGAGACAAAAGGATATTGGCAGATAGTTATAACGGAATGAAAGCCTGGGTAGAATATATGAGGAATAAGAGCGAAAACCATATTTATCGTTGGAGCAAAAAAGCAGGTGATTGGGAAGGCTATGGCGACTGGATATCTGTAGTGCCATCACCTACTGAACCGATTTCTGCAGCATATTATTACTATAGCACAAAGATTCTTGCAAATACAGCCGAGATTCTTGATAATAAAAATGATAATAAGCTTTATAATTTACTTGCTGATAGTATAAAGCATGCTTTCCATGATAAATTCTTTGATGAAAAAAATATTAATTATCCTGAAGGAACTCAAACCGCAAACCTCCTTCCCTACTCTTTTGGTTTAACTCCTGAGGAATACAAATCGCAAATTGTAAAAAACATTGCTGATGATGTAAATGCAAAAGGAAAACATCCTTCTACCGGATTTTTAGGAACAGCTTATCTTCTTCCAGTATTATCAGATAATAATTACCACCAGCTGGCATTTGAAACTGCTATTTCTGAGGATTATCCATCCTGGGGATACATGGTAAAAAATGGAGCTACCTCTATGTGGGAATTATGGAATAGCGACACTGAGCCTCCCGATCGTATGAATTCGAGAAATCATTTCGCATTAGGATCTGTTAGTGAGTGGTATTTTAGTCATCTGGGAGGTATAAAACCTCTAAAACCTGGGTTTAAAGAAATTCTTATCGCACCCAAACCTGCTGAAGGTCTGGATTGGGTAAAAGTAAATTATGAGACACCTTATGGAAAACTTATTTCTGAATGGGAAAAGTCCGAAGATTTGTTTGAAATAAATATCACGATTCCTGCAAATTCTTCTGCATCGCTGGTACTTCCACTCAAATCAGAAAGTTTTACATTATGTGAGTCGGAAGTTAATATTGAGCCCGGAATACCAAGTGAAATCGAAGGAATTAAACTGTTTGAAATAAGTGAAGGAACTATTAATATAGATCTTAATTCAGGTAGCTATCAGTTTATAATAGATTACAGCAAATAAAACTCTATCCATAAAAATATTGTTTATTAGCTTTTCTTTTGAAACTTATATCAGTTCTCCGTTGTTAATATAAAAAACGATTATGAGAATCAGAACATTATTCATTATAATACTTTCTTTAAACGGAAGTTTGGTTTTCTCGCAATCAGAAAATACTGCTCTCATTTTAATTGATATTCAAGAGTTCTATTTCGATCAGAACAAAATGCCTTTAAAAGGAAATATAGAAGCAACAAAAATAGCCTTTAAAATTCTTGATCATTTTCGGGAAAACAATATGTTAATTATTCACGTTCGTCATAAAGATGGTGGCGAAATCCATGAAATAGTTGAGCCTCTTTATAATGAGATAATTGTTGAAAAATCAGAGGTTAATGCTTTTAGAGATACAGAGCTACTTGCTCTTCTTAAAGAAAATAATATTGAAAATCTGGTTTTATTGGGTATGCAAACTCATATGTGTCTTGAAGCAGCAACCCGTGCAGGAGTCGACTTTGGATTTAATTGTAGTGTTATCCATGATGCATGTGCAACCCGCGATTTGGAGTTCAATGGACATATTACACCTGCAAAAGATGTTCATTCTTCAACATTAAATACATTAAAATCTTATGCCAAGGTTCTCTCTGCCGAGGAGTTTCTGCAGCAATAGAAAACTCAAAAATATTAAAGCTCTCTTATCCAGATATTTCTGAAGCTGACAAGATTACCATGATCTTGTAAACCTAGCGGCAATCTGTCTAGATGAGGAGTATAAGAGTGTAAACCGATAAATGCAGTCATCCCCATTACTTTTACATTATTATGAATCAGTATTCCACTATGAAAAACTGTGAATCTTGCTTCTTTCAGCAAAGTTCCATCTTCATCGAATTTCGGAGCAGTAAATACTATATCATAGCTCTGCCATTCATCCGGAGCTTTACAAGCGTTTACTAAAGGAGCATGATCTTTATATACAGAACCTGCCTGTCCGTTTGAGTATGTACGATTATTGTAATTATCCAGGATCTGAATTTCATATTGCCCCATGAAAAAAATTCCTGAATTTCCCCTACCCTGTCCTTCACCTTTTACCTTAGCAGGTGTTTTCCATTCAATATGCAGCTGACAATCTCCAAAGGCTTGTCGTGTCCTTATACCACCCGTCCCAGGCTTTACAGTCAGTACTCCATTATTAATATCCCATGCTGGTTCTTTATCATTGTCACCTATCCAAAGGGATAAGTCTTTTCCATCGAACAAAACAAATGCGTCTGAAGGCGGATTGCTTCCTTCTCCTGGAGTAACCACAGCCGGAACTGGTCCCCAAACTTCAGTAAATAGTGGATCCTTAATTTCAGCCTGACCAAATAGGCTAACACAAAAAACAGGTAAAATCAATAAATACTTAATTATCTTCATAATAAAATTATCTTCGTTAAAGTTCTTTAACCCAAATTCTAATATATTCAATTTAGATATTGAACTTGCTTAAAGATAATGAAGGGATATTGATATTACAAAAATATCTTATACCTTTAAAGTAAATTCCAATATTACTATGATTAATAAATTTAATGGAAAATATATATTAATAGTTGAAG
>JAGLSB010000537.1 GCA_023135955.1 Bacteroidales bacterium
TTCGGAATAAACTTTGCTATTGGAGTGGCAACAGGAATTATTCTTGAATTTGAATTCGGGACAAACTGGTCAAGTTATGCCTGGTTTGTGGGTGATATTTTTGGTGCCCCACTGGCCATTGAGGGTATTATGGCCTTTTTTATGGAATCAACTTTTATTGCTGTAATGTTTTTTGGCTGGAACAAGGTGAGCAAAAAATTTCACTTAACTGCCACATGGCTTACTGCAGTTGGAGCCAATCTTTCTGCTCTTTGGATTCTTGTTGCTAATGCATGGATGCAAAACCCGGTTGGGATGCAATTTAATCCTGAATTGGCAAGAAATGAAATGATTAATTTCTGGGAAATCCTATTCTCACCAATGGCAGTCAATAAATTTCTTCATACTATTTCTCAGGGATTTGTACTCGCATCGATTTTTGTTATTGGAGTATCTGCCTGGTATATTCTTAAGAATCGTGAAATAATTTTTGCAAAACGTTCCATTCTGGTAGCATCTATATTTGGATTGTTATCTATAATTTTTGTTATATCTACCGGCGATAGTTCAACCCGTGAGATTGCAGAAGTACAACCTATGAAGCTTGCTGCAATAGAAGGCCTTTATCATGGACAGGAAGGTGCAGGTCTGGTTGTTATTGGAGTTTTATCATCGAGCGAAACGGATCCGGAGAATAAAAAATTAATGGATTTTTCATTCAGAATAGAAGTGCCTGATCTATTATCCTATCTGGCATATGGGAAGTGGGATGCATTTGTGCCAGGAGTTAACGACCTTGTGGGAGGTAATTCGGAATGGGGCTATATTTCTGCTGAAGAGAAAATGAGGAGAGGTCGTCTTGTTATCGATGACCTGAAAAATATGAAGGCAGCAAAAAAGAATGATGATATAACGACCTATGAAACCTTAAAGGCTAAATTTTATGATGAAGAATATAAAGAAGAATATTTCAGGTACTTAGGCTATGGATCTCTGGTCGATGAATCAGCTCTTGTCCCAAATGTACCATTGTGTTTTTATAGTTTTCATATTATGGTAATCCTGGGTTTTTATTTTCTACTTTTCTTCGCTCTGGCTCTTTTGATTTCTCTAAAAGATAATCTGCCAAAAAGAAAATGGTTCCTCAGGGTTGCTCTATTCACAATACCCCTTGCCTATATTGCCAGTGAGGCAGGTTGGGTGGTTGCAGAAGTTGGAAGGCAACCATGGGTGATTCAGGATTTAATGACAACAACAGCCGCAGTCTCGCAAATTAGTGCAAGTGCAGTTCAGGTTACTTTCTGGCTATTTTTTGTAGTATTTACAGTTCTAGCAATTGCTGAAGTAAAAATTTTAACTAAGCAAATAAAAATCGGACCTAAAGAAGAAGGAGGTAAATAATATGTTTGAAAATCTATCACATTTAGCTTTACAGCAGTATTGGTGGGTAATTATCTCGCTTCTGGCTGGTTTTCTTGTCTTTCTTATGTTCGTTCAAGGAGGACAGACATTGATTTTCAGTCTTGGTAAAACAAGTATGGAAAAGACAATTCTTGTTAACGCTCTGGGAAGAAAATGGGAGTTTACTTTTACAACCCTTGTTACATTTGGAGGAGCGTTTTTTGCTTCCTTTCCACTTTTTTATGCGACTTCTTTCGGAGGGGCATACTGGGTCTGGATGGCGATTCTTTTTTGTTTTATTCTTCAGGCAATAGCCTATGAGTTCAGGTCGAAACCTAATAATTTTTTGGGAAGCAAAACATACGAGGTATTTATGCTCATCAATGGAATTCTGGCTACAATATTAATTGGAACAGCCGTGGGAACCTTCTTTAATGGAGGAAATTTTGTCGTTAATGATATGTACCTGTCGCGGTGGGCCAATAACTGGTATGGACTTGAAGCTGTAGCGAATTTTCATAATGTAGCGCTGGGTATCGCAATATTTGCTTTATCAAGAATTCTTGCCATTCATTATTTCCAAAAGAATATTGATGACAATATAATTCTTGAAAGATCGAAACCAATGTTAATAATCAATACTGGAATTTTTCTCATTACATTTCTTTATTGGTTGATTGAGCTGTTATTGATGGATGGCTTTGCATACGATCCTGATACAATGATTGTTAGCATGGAAAGTTATAAATATTTACATAACTTCATGGAGATGCCTGTAAATACTATTCTGTTTCTTGGTGGAGTTGTTATGGTTCTTTATGCTATTATTCGTTCCATTATAGTGGAATTTGAGAATGCAATCTGGTTTAGCGGAATAGGAACTGTTCTTGTTGTATTTTCAATTTTCATACTGGCAGGATTCAATAATACTTGTTTCTATCCTTCAGCCTTTGATATACAAAGTTCATTGCATATACAGAATGCATCTTCCAGTCATTATACTTTAACAGCAATGAGTTATGTTTCTTTATTTATTCCATTTGTGCTTGGGTATATTATCTATGCCTGGAGAGCAATCAATAATAAGAAAATTGATAAGGTTGAAATGGGAGATGATTCACATATTTATTAATAAGAACTTATTATGTATTTACCATATATATTATTATACATGACTTGGCCGGTATTAATCCTTGCTTCTTTTTGGCTTATTACAATAGCCGTTAAGAAAATGGAGAATCGCTGGGAAAAGAAAGAATAAGCGCCTTTCAGATTTGGAAATTGGTTTTCAGTTTAGTCTTTTTTTGCTGTAAGAATCGATATTGCTATATAGAAAGCTATTGACAACACAATTCCTTCCCATTTGAAGGCAGAGATGAGAAAAATTGCTACTATCAGGACAATGTATCTATAAAGATTTGCCTTCAATCCGACTCCCTTAAATTTAAGAGAAATAAAGCCAATCATTATAACCTGAAGAATACTTGAGCCTACACATAAATAAACAAAACTCAAAGTATCAAAATGTAGAAATGAATCGGGAATGTAAACGTAAATATAGACCATTGCACCAATAAAAAGGGCATTGGCGGGCACAGGTAATCCTCTAAAATTTTCCTTTTGTTTTGTGTCATTATCAAATATTGCCAGTCTAATGGCTGCAAATACCGGAACTAAAATTCCATTGTAGGGAAGGAAGCCAGGAATCATTGATTGTATATCATTGGATGTAAGGCTGGAATAAAGTATTAATCCGGGAAGTACACCAAAACTTACGACATCTGCTAATGAATCGAGGGTTTTTCCAACATCCGAATAAGCATTTAACAATCTTGCAGCGCTGCCATCAAGAAAATCAAATATAGCAGAGATGAGGATCATGAATATTGCATAAGAAATATTTCCTTGAAGAAGGAATATAATTCCTAAACTTCCAGAAATAAGGTTCAATATTGTAATAGTATTAGGCAGATTCTTTTTCATTATTCAAAAATGTTCCCCAAAATTGAAAAAATTTCATCAACTATCCTAAAATCCATTGAAGAGAAAAATTAAAACTTTTGTATATATGAAATTGTTTATTGAAAAATACTATCGAACTTTGTATTATTAACTAATTGCTAATTGCTAACAGCTTACAGCTAACAGCCAAAAGCCAACTGAAATAAATAATTATGAAAGAATCATTTCCTAAATTTTTGGATAGTATCAACAAAAGTTATTGCAGTGAAGTACCTTCAATGATTGATGCTCATAATTTTGTTGACGATTTGATACACCTTCTTTTCCCAATCAGAATTAATAAGAATATTAGTTTGCAGGAAATAGAAATCAGGTTGGAGAGAATGCAGCTAAGGCTTAAGGAGCTACTCATTCCATTGCAAAGTGTATTGACAAAAGAGCCTTCTGTTATTTCTGAAGATTTTTTTCTGAAAATTCCTGAGATTTATAAAGTTTTATTAAAGGATGCGGATGTATTTTATAAATCAGATCCTGCTGCTAGTTGTGTTGAAGAAGTCATTTTAAGTTATCCCGGTTTTTACAGCCTCAGCACATATCGACTTGCAAACATCCTGTACAAGCTAAAGGTCCCTGTTCTTCCGAGGGTAATGGCTGAATACATTCATGGGAAGACGGGTATCGACATTCATCCGGGTGCTGACATAGGTGAAGATTTCTTTATGGACCATGGAACAGGAATTGTTATTGGGGAAACAACAATAATAGGAAATAATGTTAAAATATATCAGGGTGTTACCCTGGGAGCAATTTATGTCGAAAAAAAACTTAAAAACAGTAAGCGACATCCCACTATCGAAGATAATGT
>JAGLSB010000538.1 GCA_023135955.1 Bacteroidales bacterium
TTTAGAAACAAGGAAACTTAAGTAACTTATTAGAGTGCTTAGAAAACTTTATGTAAATGCCTATATTCATATTTTGCATTTATCTTCAAATTTAATCAAAAATAGTTGAAGGGATCATGCACTAATTTTGGATTGGGATGTTTCATTTTCTATATATGTTCTGTTTTCAGGATTTTTTTCAAAATGTCCTCTAAAAGTATTTATTTTATAGATGTAAATTTTGAATTCTGTTGTTGCATTTATACATTTGGTTGCAATAAATCTCTTAACATGCCACGAAGTGGCTAAATCTAAATAACCGTGGGTGAAACCCACGGTAAAAAGAAGTTTTATCCAGCCCGAAGGGTTGAACTTTAACACATTAAAATATGTCAAGTTATCGTCAAATACTATATCATATCGTTTTTCGCACAAAAAGCAGTAAGAAAACGCTGACACAAGAGTATGTTAAAGAGTTGTATGCATATATTTTGGGGACGATTAAAAACAAAAATGGCTTTCTTTATAGAATAAATGGAATTGAAGATCATATTCATATTTTATGTGATTTGCACCCAAATATTGCTTTGGCATATTTTGTGAGGGACATAAAAACATCATCATCCATATGGCTAAAACAATCTGGGAAATTCTCAAATTTTGAAGGTTGGGCTGATGGATATGCAGCCTTAACTTATGCATGGAAGGATAAGGAAATGATTGTTAACTATATTATAAATCAAAAGGAACATCATAAAAATGAATCTTTTGAAGATGAATTAAGAAGATTACTTAGAGAACACGGTGTCGACGTAAATGAAAGCTATTTCCCATAGTAATGGTATTCAACCCTTTCAGGGCTGTTGTTGCTGGTAGTAACTTTCCGTGGGCTGTCGCCCACGGTTATTTAGATTTAGCCACTTCGTGGCATATTGGAAGAAGTTCCAAATTTTACGAAGGTGTGAAAGTTTAATCCTAAATACTTACAACCTATTTTACCATGAGGCTATTAAATTTACCCACTTAGCTGCATCTACTCTTATTATTAATCTTTCCTGCATCAGTGTAATTAATCCCAATTTTTTTCGTTCTATGCCTGCCTGCAGTTTATATATTAAATATTACATTTGCAATGCAAAAAAATGAAATCAATTAGCTACATATTGCTGTTTTTTACTCTCGTGGTTTTAATATTTTCTTGTGAAAGGGAAAGGTTTATTACCGATTCTGATGCAAGTATCAGTTTTTCAATAGATACCCTTTATTTTGATACTGTTTTTACTTCCTTAGGAACAGCTACTCGTAGTTTTACCATTCATAATCCACATAAAGATTTTATAAGTATTTCAGAGTTAAGCCTGGCAAAAGCTGAGAATTCAGTTTTTCGTATAAATGTTGACGGTGTTCCCGGTGTATTTTTTCATGATATAGATATTGCTCCCGGTGATAGTTTGTATGTCTTTGTTGATGCTACTCTGGATCCAAATAATAGTGATGAAATTCTTCTGCAGCAAGATTCGATTGTGACAATCACTAATGGGAAAGTTCAGGATATTGATTTGGTTGCCTGGGGGCAGGATGTTCATTTATTAAGGGCTTATACAGTGCCTAATGATACAACATGGGTAAATGATAAGCCATATCTAATAATTGATTATTTACTGGTCGATAGTTCAGCTGCTCTAACTATGGATCCCGGTGTTAGAGTATATCTCCATCGTGATGCTATTTTTGCTATTCAAGGGAATCTTGTTGCTAATGGAACATTGGAAGAACCTATATCTTTTCAAGGTGATAGATTGGAAGAATTTTATGATGATTTTCCAGGACAGTGGGGTGGAATTGTATTTGTTGGGAGTAGTCAGGATAATTTAATGAATTATGTGGAAATAAAAGGAGCAACATTTGGTATAAATATTATTTCTACATTTATTGAAAGTCCTAAACTTTCGTTTCACAATTCAATTATTAAACATATCAGTTCAACTGGTATTATTGCAAATGGATCATCAGTTGATGCACATAACTCTTTGATTGTAAACTGCGGCTCTGGTTCTATTGCCCTCTTTGGGGGAAATCATAATTTTAATCATTGCACTATTGCTAACAGTTGGGGTTGGTTACCTCCTCGTTCCAATCCTTCAGTTGTTCTTACCAACTATTATATTGAAGAAGATGATAAAGGGGAAAAGCAGATGATTATTAAAGATTTGGAAAAAGCTTATTTTGGGAACTCTATCATTTGGGGTAACCATTCAAATGAATTATTTATTGACGACTCTATGGATATAGATCAAAATCCCAATGGTGGTTTATTAAATTATCATTTTGAGAATTGCGTCGGAAAATTTGATCCAGTTGAAGATTCACTAATGCTTGATAATTTCCCCGGACTTATACAAGAAGATCCATTATTCATTTCGTGGGACGAATACGATTTTAAGCTCGATACTTTATCGCCTGCTAAAGATGCAGGAAATATTGACATTGGACTCCTTTATCCCTTGGATTTAAACGGAAACTCAAGGACATCTGATTCAGGTCCTGATATCGGTGCTTACGAAAGAATCGAAGATTAAGCGTTTTTTTTACGTTTTTTACATTAAGGGTAAAGAAGTCTTTACCATGAAAATTTATTATGTTGTACTTTTGCTAAGTACATTCCTTAGCTTCTCATCATCAGATCTTATTGCACAAGATAGCTTGCAGATATTATTCTGGAATGTTGAAAATTTATTTTATCCAGAAGATGATTCTCTGACTAATGATGAGGAATTTACACCCGATGGGGTTAGATACTGGTCTTTTTATCGCTATTGGAAAAAGATTCATATTCTATGGAAGACAATTCTTTCTGCCGGATATGATGATCCACCCGGAATTATAGGACTGTGCGAGATTGAAAACAGGAAAGTATTGGAGGATTTGTTTATATATTCTCCTCTTCGGAAGTTTAATTATCAGATTATTCATAATGATTCACCAGATTCAAGAGGAATTGATGTTGCATTGATAGTCAGAGCTAATTTATTCGATACAATTTATTCGGAATTTATAAGGGCAGATTTTCAGGAGTTAAATGGCAGACCCACTCGTGAAATATTGCATACAACCATAAAAAATAAAGGTTATAGCTTACATCTTTTTGTAAATCACTGGCCTTCGAAATATGGAGGGACTGGTTATACTGATATCTTAAGAATTAGATGTGCAGAATTGCTGTTATCCAATATT
>JAGLSB010000539.1 GCA_023135955.1 Bacteroidales bacterium
TTGATGAAGCACAATTTTTTGATGATGGCTTAATTGAAGTGTGCAATATACTAGCAAACAGGGGAGTAAGAGTTCTTGTGGCTGGTTTGGATATTGATTATCTGGGGAGGCCTTTTGGTCCTATCCCTGGCCTACTGGCTATCGCTGAGTATGTTACAAAGGTTCATGCAATTTGTGTTAAATGTGGTAATCTTGCTCATCATTCCCATCGATTTGGGACAGGCAATAAATTAGTTCAGCTAGGTGAAACAGATAGCTATGAACCACTTTGCAGGAAATGTTTTAACCATGAAATTGAGATGCAGAAATAGAGCAATTCAATGGCTTTAAAAATTCAGGATATACATAGAATAATAGGAGGAGAGCTCATTGGTGATTCGAAAGAGCAGATTTCTCATTTTATTATTGATAGCAGAAGGTATATTCCAAATGAATCTGTATTATTTTTTGCAATAACCGGAGAAAGAAATGATGGTCATAAATATATTTCAGACCTTGTTTCAAAAGGGGTTAGGCATTTTGTAGTTGAAAACTTACCAGATTCAGTTTCAGACTTATCTCTTAGCTTTATTCAGGTTGATAATACATTAAAAGCCTTGCAACATCTTGCTGCATCTATACGATCAGAATATGAAGGACAAGTAGTGGGAATAACAGGAAGCAATGGAAAAACCATATTGAAAGAATGGATTTATCAGTCTCTTTCAGATTTTGAAACAGTTCATAGAAGTCCACAAAGTTATAATTCTCAAGTAGGTGTACCATTGAGTATCTTTCATATGAATAATGACAGTTCTTATTGGATTCTTGAGGCTGGAATCTCACTGTCGGGAGAGATGAAGAAGCTGGAATTAATTATCAAACCCAGGATCGGAATTTTTACAAATATTGGAGAAGCTCACCAGGAAAATTTTAATTCAATAAAGGAAAAGATTCAAGAAAAGTTAAAGCTCTTCGAGAATTCTGAGTCATTAATTTATTGTGCGAATAATACATTGATCGCAGAAGAAGTGTCTAAATTATCCCAAAAGCAGAGTAGAGTTTCATGGGGAAGAAGTAATTCTTGCGATTATATCTTTTCTGAAGAAAATGATGATGACTATGATTTAATAGTTTCGGGGAGGAAAGAAGGAAGGTTCAGAATTAAATTTACAGATTCTGCATCAAAGGAAAATATAAGTCATTTAATTGTTTTTTTGTTTGAGAACGGATTTGAGCAGAAAAATATTCAACAATCGCTTGATAAGTTAGAGCCCGTTGGAATGCGTATGGAAATCATTAAGGCAACAGGAAATTCCACAATAATTAATGATGCCTACAATTCCGATTTAATTTCACTTGAAAATGCTCTGGATTATCTCGCTGCTCAGAACCAGCATTCATCCAAGACCCTTATTTTATCGGATATTTTGCAAAGTGGTAAGGAATTTAATGATCTACTTTATAGGGTTGAGGGACTAATTAGTGTAAGGAAAATTAACAGGAAGATCTTTATTGGAGAGGAATTTTATCGGAATAGAGAATTAATACAAGAAGATACTATTGTATATTCTGATACGGATTCTTTTCTAAATGATATCTCAGAGATTGATTTTTTGAACGAAGCAATTTTGTTGAAAGGTTCCAGAAAATATGAATTTGAAAGAATTGCTGAAATATTACAGGAGAAAAATCACCGAACCATTTTAGAAATCAATTTACATGCATTAGTTGAGAATTATCGTTTTTATCGCTCACTAATAAAGCCTGAAGTTAAAGTAATGGCAATGGTTAAGGCCTTTTCTTATGGGAGTGGAGGATATGAAGTAGCCTCAGTTTTGGAGTACAATAATATCGATTATCTGGCAGTCGCATATGCAGACGAAGGAGTTGAACTTCGAAAAAGGGGAATTAAATTGCCCCTTATGGTTATGAGTCCTGAAATACATGATTTCAATACAATAATAAAATATAATCTGGAGCCCGAATTGTACAGTTTAAGAATCTTAAAGGAGTTTAAGGAATTTCTAAAAAGATATGCCATTAATGATTGGCCTGTGCACCTTAAAATTGATACAGGAATGCATCGTTTGGGTTTTGAGAAAAGGGATATTCCGGTTCTAATTGAGTCTTTAAAAGGATCTAAATGCAGAATTATATCAGTTTTTTCCCATCTTTCCGCTGCGGAAGATAAGAAGCATGATACTTTTACGAAAAAGCAGATTTCTGATTTTGTCGAAATATGTGATATTATTAAAGAAGAAACAGGCAACTCATTCATTCGGCACATATTGAATTCGCCAGGGATTGAAAGATTTCCTGAAGCTAGTTTTGAAATGGTTAGGTTGGGAATTGGATTATATGGTTTAAGTCAGAATTATAAGAATAATCTTAAAGAAGTTTCTTCATTTAAAACCAGAATCTCTCAAATTAAAGAACTTAATAAGGATGAGACGATTGGCTACGGACGAAATGGAAGATTAAAGCAGAAAACCAGAGTAGCTACTTTGCCTGTTGGTTATGCAGATGGAATACCCAGATCTCTGGGGAATGGGAAAGGTGAATTTTATATTAATAATAATCCAGTTCATACTATTGGTAATATTTGTATGGATATGTTAATGGTTGACCTCACAGGAATTGATGCAAATGAAGGCGATGAAGTAGTTATATTTGGAGAAAATCATTCGGTAAATAAAATTGCTAAATCAATTGGGACCATAAGTTATGAGGTTCTAACAAATATTTCTCAAAGAGTTAAAAGAGTTTATTTTCAGGAATAATGCCAAAAATATCAGCCGTAATAATAACCTATAACGAAGAGAAGAATATAGGGAAATGTCTGGAATCGATAAAAGAGATTGCCGATGAGGTTGTCGTGGTTGATTCTTATTCAAAAGACGACACAGAAAAAATTGTTAAATCTTTTGGAGCAAGATTTATTCAACATCCTTTCACTGGTCATATAGAGCAAAAAAATTGGGCAATAACTCAAGCCAAATATCCGCATATTTTGTCCCTCGATGCCGATGAAGTTCCATCAGACAGGCTAAAGAAATCTATCTTAAAAGTTAAGGGAAAATGGGAACACGATGGTTATTATTTCAATAGATTAACCAATTACTGTGGCAAATGGATACGGCACACAAGCTGGTATCCGGCAAGGAAACTTAGGCTGTGGGACTCCAGAAAGGGCGAATGGGGAGGTATTAATCCTCACGATAAATTTATTATGAAAAGATCTTCTACAAAAAAGTTTTTAAAAGGAGATTTATATCATTATTCATATTATAGCATCAGCGAGCACCTTCAACAAATAAATAAGTTTTCGACAATAATTGCTCATGCATATTTTAAGGCCAATATCAAAGCTAATTTCATCAATATTGCTCTCCATCCTGGCTGGCGTTTATTCAGAGATTATATAATTAAATTAGGATTTCTCGATGGCTTCTATGGATTGGTAATTAGTGTTAACGCTGCCCATGAGACTTTTCTAAAATATGTAAAGCTCAGAGATCTTTATAGAGATAGGGATAAGAAAGAGAGAACAGGAATATGTTTTTTTAATTCTGTAAAGACATGGGGAGGAGGAGAGAAGTGGCATTTTGAAATGGCAAACAGGCTTAATAAAAAAGGTTTGCCGGTGATGATATATACCAATAAGATTAGTGAGCTGAGAACTCGCTCTGATCAGGCATTTATCCTAAATTGCAGCCTGAGAATCAATAATTTAAGTTTTTGTAATCCATATAAAATTATCAGACTTGCAATTCATTTTAAAAAACTGAAAATACACACAATTATCCTGAACCTT
>JAGLSB010000054.1 GCA_023135955.1 Bacteroidales bacterium
GCATCATCATAATTATTTTTTGCCGTTTCAAGACGGTATTCGGCCTCATTCAGGCTTATCATATTTGGAATGATCTTAACCCTGGCGATGAGGTCACCTTCATTTATCATTTTTCCTTCTTCAACATAAATTTTCTGTACTATTCCTGAGACTTGTGGTTTGATTTCAATTTCAATACGGGGAATCACTCTTCCCGTTGCAACAGTTTTGCGTTCAATATTTGAAATAAATGCTGATTCAATTTCAAAAACTACGGGTTTATCTTTTGACTTACTATAAAGAAAATAGATGGTCCAGACAAATCCCACAAGGATTCCAACAAACAATAAAATTCTAAAAATCTTTTTCATAATGTAATAATTATTCTGTTCTTAATGCTTCAATAGGTTTAACATTTATTGCTCTGCGGGCGGGTATCATTCCAGCAATTACTCCGGAGAAGATCAATATTACTAGAGCTGTTATTGCAATCCTAAAGTCTATCTCGGGATTCATAAAGAACCCTGCATCATCGCCTTGCTGACTTATCATATAGTCGACTCCTTCAATAACCAATACTCCGAAAACCAGACCAATATACCCAGCTATTGATGTAAGGAATATTGATTCGTTAATAATTTGCATTGTAATATGCATTGGCGTTGCACCCAGGGCTCTCTGAATTCCGATCTCTTTTGTTCTTTCTTTAACAATTACCAGCATAATATTCGACACCCCAATTACACCTGCAAGCAAGGTTCCAATACCAACAATCCAGATAAGTAAGTCGATACCAAAAAACAAACCTTTCATCTGCTTAAATTCTTTTTCAACATTAAAGGATCCTATGGCCAAATCATCTGCAGGGTTAATGTGATGTCTTGATTTTAATAAATCGATAACTTTTTCCTGTACAATTGAAACGGGTACCTCATCAATACTTGTCACAGATAAAAATCCAACATTGTCACCAAAATTATAAGCCCTTTGCATTGTTGTAAACGGCATAAATATGGCTTCATTATCCTGCATGGCATTTTCACCTGTTTTTTTGGATTTAAAGAGGCCAACTACTTTGAAATATATCCCTTGTATTCTTATATATTCACCGATACACTCTTCATCCTTTTCAAAAAGTTCCTCATAAACCCTTTTTCCTATAATTATTACTTTTCTTCTATCTCTAATATCCATTTCATTGATAAATCTACCTTCCAAAATATCTACCGGATCAATAAGGAAAAAATCGGGATGATCCCCATTTATACTATAGTTACCTGTTCTTTCACCTCTAACCACATTATCACCAGAACCATACCCGCCACCTGTTAACCGTGGTGCCAGATATTGGATTTCCGGAATAGTTTTTCTCATCGCCTCAACATCACCATCTTTAAAATTAAAGGAACGATCCCGGTCAAAACCTTTATAGGCCATAGAGGTTCTCTGAGGCCAAATGAATACTGAATTAGTGGCAAAATCACCAAAGCCCTGAGTTACACCATTCTCCAAACCTTGTCCCGCTCCAAGCATAACAAGCAGCATGAATATTCCCCAGAAAACGCCAAAAGCAGTTAGGAAGGTTCTCCCTTTATTCTTTCTAAGCGCCTGGAAAATTTCCTGCCACTTATCCCTATCTATCATTATCTTAAAAAGCATAATTATTCATCTCTTAATGCAACAATAGGTTTAATTCTAGCAGCTCTTAAAGAAGGTATCAAACCTGCTAATGCTCCTGAAATAACTAGTAAAATGGTGGCTGAGACAGCGATTTGAAAATCTGCCTGCGGGTTAGCAAAGAAATCACTCGGAGGCATATATTTTGAAACTATTTCCAGAAGAAATACACCTGCTACCAACCCAATATAACCAGCAAATCCAGTAATAAGAATTGACTCCTGCAATATAAGGCTCACAACAGACCTGGGAGATGCGCCAATAGCCTTTCTGATACCAATTTCTTTTGTTCTTTCCTTTACAACTATTAGCATAATATTACTAACCCCAACAACACCAGCGATAATTGTCCCAATACCGATTATCCAGATGAAAAGTCGGATAGCTGCAAAAAGTTTCATTGTTCTTTCAAATTCTTCGGCTTTATTCCAGGCACTTATAGCTCGTTGGTCTGCTGGATCAAAAGAGTGGAATGCTGCAAGCTGGCGAGTAATTGTCTCGAGCATTGCATTGCTTTTTTCTACCCCTAAGTTTGTGGTAAAAGAAACTTGATTGATACGATTATCTCCGGAAAATACCCTCTGTGCTGTAAAAATAGGCACATAAGCCCTGCGTTGTTCAGTCTCAGAGCCTTCATCATGAAAAACGCCAATTACCTGGAATGGAACTCCGGCAACATTTATATACTTTCCAATAGCGATTGTATCGGGATATTTAAACAAAGCTTCCTTTATTATTTCACCAATAACAATCACTTTTCGGTATTTTTCTAAATCGAAATTGTTAACGAATCTGCCTTCGATCACTTCTAATTCCTTAATTTTGCCATAGTCGGGGTGTACAGGTGAAATAGTAAAATTCCCAAAATTGTTTTTGTATGCAAATGTATTATCCTGGTTAATCCAGAACCTGCTAGAAATCAAATCTATTCCATCAACAGAACCTTTAACAAGATCATAATCTTCATTGGTAAACTTCACCTCCCGACCAGGTTGTAAGCCTTTGTATGCTTTGCTAGTCATACCACTGGTAATCCACACCCCATTAACTGCCCCACCTTTAAACTGCTCTCGAACTCCATTTTCTAATCCATAACCAGAGCCTAGAAGAATAATAAGCATAAAAATACCCCAAGCCACACTAAATCCCGTAAGAAAAGTCCTGAGCTTATTCTTTCGAATAGTACTGAATATTTCTTGCCATTTATCTAAGTCAAACATTTGCAATATTCATTTCTGGTGAATTAACAGTAATGTTTTCTATGTATCCATCTTTAAGATGAATTACCCTGTTGGTCCTTTCGGAAATATCTTTTTCGTGTGTTACAATAATTATAGTAATTCCTTCACTATTTATTTCCTTAAATAAATTCATAACTTCAAATGATGTGGTCGAGTCCAGTGCTCCGGTAGGTTCATCAGCGAGAATTACCTTTGGTTTTGAAATCATTGAGCGTGCTATGGCAACCCGTTGTTTTTGTCCACCCGATAATTCATTAGGGGTATGCTCTGCCCATTCTTTTATTCCCATCCTGTCGAGATATTCAAGCGCAATTTTATTTCTTCTTTTTCGGCTTACTTTCTGATAATATAGGGGTAATGCCACATTTTCCATAGCATTTTTAAATGGTATTAGATTGAATGACTGGAAAACAAATCCAATCATCTGATTCCTGTACCATGCAGCCTTGGTTTCATTCAGATTTTTAATATGCTTTCCTGAAAGGTGATATTCCCCCTGATCATAAGTGTCAAGAATTCCAAGTATATTTAGAAGAGTGGATTTTCCCGACCCGGAAGATCCCATTATCGATACAAGTTCACCTTCCTCAATTGTTAAATCAATACCCTTTAGTACATGCAATTTATTAGAGCCTACATCATAGGATTTATGAATCCCTTGTAATTCTATCATATTAATTTTTTTTCACAGATCATTTATCAAATATTGTACCCAAGTACGTAAAAACCTGAATAAAAGTCAAATGAATTAATATGTTAAAGGTTAGTAATTTTTTAAAGTCCAATATACTGTACGGTTCTGAACAATTGAATTATAATTTCGGACAGAAGGAAAAGTTTTTCTCTTCCAGATAATTTTTACATGTTTGCTTTAATCTTAAATCTGTTAATCAAATACTGGAACATTGCATCTTTATACTTTTTTTGTAATTTAACGCATCAAACAACTATCTGAAAAACAATGAAAACTTTAGTCCAATTCCTTGAAGGAAATACAACTCGATTTGCGGAAAATCCGTATATGTGGGAAAAGCGTGGTGGCAAGTTTCAACCTACCACATACAAAGAATTAAAAGAACTTATTCATCACTTTGGAGCAGGGCTGCATAAGATGGGTATTAAAAAAGGTGAACGAATGGCTTTATTGGCCGAGGGTCGAACACTATGGGTTGTGGCAGAAATGGGAATGTTCTATAACGGGGTAGTTGACGTGCCATTGTCAATACAACTTAATGAACCTGAGGATCTAACGTTTAGGTTAAAGCATTCCGGGTCAAAAATGATTGTTGTATCTGAAAGCCAGCTAAAAAAAGTAAATTCTATAAAAAAGAATCTCCCCGATCTTAAGAAAATCATTCTTCTCGATCCCAAAGATAAATATGAAGAGGATGAAATTTTTATTGGCGACATTATAGAGGAAGGAAAGAAATTCCTGTCGGAAAAACCAGGCGATTTTCAAAAAATATATGAATCAATTCAACCTGATGATGTTGCTAATATTTGTTACACATCTGGAACAACTGCCGATCCAAAAGGAATTATGTTAACACATAGAAACTACACTTCCAATACAGAGCAGGCAAAAGCTTTAATTGTGATTCCTGAAGACTGGGTTATGTTCCTCTTTCTTCCCTGGGATCATTCTTTTACTCATACTGCAGGAATATTTCTTATGATGAGTTTAGGTGGGAGTATGGCTGCTCTGGAAATGGGAAAAACAAGTTTTGAAACGCGTAAGAATATCTTCAAAAATATACAAGAAATAAAACCACATGTAATGTTTAGCGTTCCCACAATTGCTAAAAATTTTAGAGGCAATATAGAGAGCGGCGTTAGAGCAAAAGGAAAAGTTACATGGTCATTGTTTAAAGCAGGGATGGCCGTTGCTTATCGCTACAATGGAATCGGATCCAACAGAGGTAAAGGCATACGGATTCTGCTAAAACCAATATATGCACTTTTTGATGCAATTGTTTTTTCCAAGGTAAGAAATGCCTTAGGT